>JAFGPJ010000271.1 GCA_016936275.1 Sedimentisphaerales bacterium | reverse complement strand
TTATGGTAACAAAACGATTATATCAAAGATGGATGCATTTGTTTATGGCGATAGCTTCATTGGTTCCGGCCAAAGGCCGGGCTGGGTCCATCTGCGGTTAATGAAGTTGAAAAAACAAAGCCAAATATATTTAGCCCCCAGATTTATTCTGGGGGTTGTTGAAAACCAATTTGAAAAAACAAAGCCAATTTTATAGGAGTCAAATAGACATAAATTAAGTAATAACAATAAAATATGACAAAAATCGTGTTTGGACATTTGGTGAAAACAAACCCAATCAAAGCCAATTATATACACCGGATTGAACGCAACGTGGATTCCCGCCTTCGCGGGAATGACAGGCAAAAATATCAGTGTTAATCGGTGTGAACCCGTGTCTGAAAGAATGCTGTTTGAAAAAACAAAGCCAATTTCGGAACAGGCGAAATGATATAAAATCTTCATTGAAAGGTACTTATAGAATATTTTATGCCCTGAGGCGACAAAAAAACAAAGCCAATTTGCTCGTTCTCCGTAAGTTCAAAGGATACCTTATGTCAGAGTCTCAAGGATTGGGCAAAAAACAGTTTAATGATACATACGCTATGTGGCAATGCAAGGTAGCTGTTAATGCGATATAGCTATTTGCTTCTGCATATTGTCAGATGGATTTGAAAAAACAAAGCCAATTTGCAAGCTGGCGAATCGACGTATCCTTCTTTACTGAAAGGCACTTATGAATAATATTGCCCTTTGAGGCGACAAAAAAACAAACCCAATTTGTCGGGCTTAGGCCGGAAATTTATGCCCCAGGTATTCTAAATTCTAAGTTCCAAATTCTAAATTGATAACGCTACGGCGTTATCTGGTGGGCACGGAAGGTCCTTTGCTCTTTGGGCAGGTACTTGTTCTGGATGAGGCCGTCGGGAGTATCTATTAATATTGCTCCATCGTCGCTGAGCAGGTGGATTTTATTGCTGGCCGGGAACTGGAACATCGCTTCCGGCGTGATATACGGAAAATCGGCCAGCCTGGTCAGCGTTTCCGTTGCCATGTGGTATTTATAAAGTACCTGCACCGGCCTTTCCGAGCCGGCCTTTTTCGAGCCTGCCATGACCAAATATTGGCCGAGCGTGGGCGAGTATTCCATGCTGCGAATGCCGTAGCCGTCGAGGTCCAGGCCCAGAGGCGGCGAGAAGTCGGGGGCCTCGCCTCTCAGTACCACCGCTTCGGGATTGTTTAGCCGGATGATAAGCCCCAGCTTTTTGCCTTCGGACTTCGGCCTTGGATTTCTAAAGCCGATGAGCATGGAGCTGCCGTCGGCGGCGCAGAGGCCCTCGATGTTGAGTCCTTCGTCCTTCGGGGCAAGCTCGGGAATTTTGTTCGGGTCGATACGGCCGTCAGCGACGCCTATCGCCTCGGCAAGGCCAAGATTGTATATCGAATCGTATGCTATAAGATCGTCGATCAGGTTGGTGTAATTGCCGTCCACGGTGACGTTCAGCACGCCGGCTTCGAGGGTGACGGTCGTGGCAAAGAACTGGGAGCGGCTGAACCAGTACTGGCCGAACCGGTTTCTGCCGTGCGATGTTATCCAGAAGATTCGGCCGTTGAACCACGTTGCTCCTTCGATGTCGATTTCAGTGTGGTTTAGGTCGATATTCAAAAAGTCTCCAATCGGAGCATCGGCAATTGCGGCAGAGCCCGGATTGTTAATGTCATACACTCTGAGCTTGTTTTTCTCGTCGCCGCCGACAATAAACAAATCCGGCGCGAGGGCAACCGCCGCCGAGGCGTCGGCGATTTCGTAAAATATTTTGTACGTGCAGGTCGTCACCGGGATTGACCATTCGGTCTCGTTAAGGTTGCCGGAAGTGTCACGTGCCTTGGCCCTGTAGGTGTATTGTGTGCCCATAGTCAGGCCGTTCGTCTCGAAAACGTTGCTGTACTGCCAGCCGCTGTCAGGCCCGTTACCGGATGTGCACTGGAAGTAATACACGATGCCGTTTTGAGTGTCGGTGGTGATGCTCGCTTCCATATATATCGAGGACGTCGAGGTTGTCACCGGCTCGACCTGCCAGTTCATAATGTTAGGCTCCGGCACGGTTATGTCAACGCCCTGGAGCCATGTATCTGTTAACAGAACAACATCGTCTGCTGCTATGACGGCATCGCCTGTAAGGTCGGCCAGGCCGCATGCAGAGTCCGGGGCAAAGCCGGCATTCTTCCAGCAGTTAGCAAAAGCAGCGAAATCATGGAAGTCAACGTCGCCGTCAAGGTCAATGTCGCCAGCCGGATGCTCGATGGGCAGCAGAGAAAGTATGGCGTTTTCCAGCATCAATTTCGCCTGATCGGTGGCTTCATCAAAGAATTCGTATGTATTTTCCGGCAGAGCAAAGAACACGCGGGCGGCACCGGGGGCGTAATCGGATTCGTCATAATACAGCGTCTCACCACCGAACCAGCGGGCGATTACAACGGTGCCGTTGAGAGTTGCCACGACTGTGCCGCTGCCAGCCGAGCCCTGGTTGGAGTGGTCGATTTCCTTGCCCGAAGTGAATATCTCGACGAATCCGGAGGATGTATCGACGCCGGCAAAAATTTCATCGCCGGCATAAGCGACGGCCAGATGTGTAAATGCGCCCGTGCTAATATCGTTGCCGGCCAGCCAGTCCCAGTATTTATGGTCATCGCTCCGGACGAGTTTGATATTATGATTGATGATCGGCACGGCCAGTGCGTTCCAGAAGCCGGCATCGGCGTTGTAATCCGTGCCGGAAAGGTCGCGGGAGACAATTATAAGGTCCGCCGCTTCGATCTCGAGCTTCTTTTTGTCGCTGAGGTCTTCGTCGTACCGGTCGGCATCGATTTGAACGTCAACATTGCCCTTGTATATTTCCTGGAGGAACTCCGTGTAGCCGTGTTCCGATTCGGCTTTGCCGGTTACGATGATTATCTTATATGGATCGGCCAGTCCGACGCTTGTCAGACCCGCCAGCAAAACCAGTATCGATATCAAAAACTTGTTATGCACTCACCGCTCCCTGTAATCGTTTTTTGTGCTCTCAACACCGATAATATAACGGCATTAAACTAACCTACCCACTTGATTATTGTATCAAAAAACGGCGATAAAATCCAGCTATTACCGTTCTATACTTCGGTTGTTTTATACGGAAGGTGCAAAGAAAGCGAAAAAACGCTGGAAAAATAATTGCTTGTTGTGTATTGTATTGCGGATTTTATATGGCAATTGAAAAAACCGGTGGTAAAACCACCGGCTAAATATTGTTGATTTATGAGATTTATACTGATAGACAAAGTAGTTTCGCTTCAAGCCGGCAGGCAGATTAAGGCGGTCAAGAATGTTTCTCTGTCCGAGGAATATCTTGCCGACCATTTTCCGACGTTCCCAGTCCTGCCCGGCGTATTGTTGCTGGAAGGATTGATCGAATCGGCTTCGTGGCTGGTACGACAGACGGAAAATTTCGCTCACAGCATGATATTGCTTGAACAGGCGCGCAATGTGAAGTATAAGAGTTTTCTGGCTCCCGGTTGCCAGATTGAATATACGGTAGAAGCCAAGACTATCGAAGAAAACGTCAGCAGCTTTACCGGTTTTGGCATCTCGCAAGGCGAACGAATTGTCGAGGCACGGTTTGCGTTGAAGCATTTTAATTTAGCCGAAAAAGATTCGTCAATGGCAGCAGTAGATGCCCAGGTCATTGAGAGTTTGAAAAAACGTTGGGAACTGCTAAGATAGTTCATCGTTTATAGGCAAAGAACAAGGATTGTGACATAGTTAAGAATACTGGAGGTAGAATAAACATGGCAATGAGTCGAGACGAAATTGAACGGCAGGTTCAGGAAGTTCTGGTCGAGGCGCTGGGAGTTGACGAAGAAGAGGTTACAACCGAAGCGACCTTAATGGGAGATTTGGGAGCTGAGAGCATTGACTTTTTGGACATTGTGTTTCGACTGGAAAAAGCGTTCGGCATTAAAATCCCCCGGGAAGAGTTATTTCCCGCCGAAGACCTGATGAACAATTCCGAATTAATCCATAACGGCAAGTTGACCGAAAAGGGCCTTACCAAGCTCCGGGAAAAGATGCCGCATACGGACTTGACAAAATTCGAGAAAGATCCTGACATTAACAAGATGGGCGATTTATTCACCGTCAATGCAATAATAAACTACGTTGAGAATAAGCTCAATGCGGCTTAATCACCGTGGCGAAAATCGTTGTTACAGTCTCAGCGGCAGAATGATTCAAAGTCAATCTGCCGCTAACTTCAATATAGGCTGCAAATGCGTTGGATTTGGATAGATAAATTTATTCAGTTCGAGAGCGGCAAACAAGCTATAGCTCTCAAGAACGTTACGCTTGCCGAAGAGCATCTGCACGACCATTTCCCCGGTTTTCCCGTAATGCCGGAAAGTTTGTGCATCGAAGCAATGGCCCAGACGGCGGGAATCCTTGTCGGCGAAGCAAAGAAATTCCAGGAAAAAGTCATCCTTGCAAAGATCAAGAAGGCAGTCTTTTTCGACTATGTAAAGCCCGGTGACACAATTGAACTTCAGGCAAAAGTCGAGTCAATTGCCCCTGAAGCCGCCAGCACGAGCGGCAGAATTACCTGTTCGGATAAATTAGTCGCCGAGATCGATTTGATGTTCAGTCATATTGACCAGAACCTTGCAGGCAAAGAGTTCCCGGAAGAAAATTTCGTATTCGGTTCAGACATATCGGTTTTTCAATCACTTCTGCGCGATGTGCTTGCCGGAGCCGGGAAAGAGTCGGGGCAGAACTAATGGATTCGGCTCGTGTAGTAATAACAGGTTTTGGCCAAATCACTCCGCTCGGACTGACTGCTGATGAAACGTGGGCTTCCCTTTGTGCCGGCAAGACTGGTATAGATACAATTACGGCATTCGATCCGGTTGGCTTTAGCTGCAAGATAGCCGGCCAGGTACCTGAATATCAAATCCGGGATTACGTCCCGAAGACCCATCGAAAAGCCACCAAGCTTATGTCAAGAGATATCGAGCTGTCCGTAATCGCTGCAAATGAAGCTATAATGCATGCCGGCTTTGTCACGAAAGGTATCGACCCGGAGAACATCAACATCGATCCCGAACGTGTGGCGATCAATCTCGGCGCAGGACTGATAAGCTGTGACCTGGTTGAGCTGGCGCCTGCCGTGGCGGCAAGTGTTACAAACGGCGAATTCGACATTCATAAATGGGGCGCCGAGGGTCTGAATCAGGTTACTCCTTTGTGGTTGTTGAAATATCTGCCCAACATGCTCGCGTGCCATATCGGGATTATTCATGACATACAGGGCCCGAGTAATACAATCACCTGTGCCGAGGCGGCCGGGCATCTGGCTATCACAGAGGCGGTACAGGTTATTGCCCGCAGCACTAGTGACATTGCTCTGGCCGGCGGCGCTGAAGCGAAGGTCAATCCAATAGTAATGATTCGCCAGTGTTTGCTGAAAAGAGCCACATGCGAAAACAACGATGATCCGGCATCCGCCTGCAGGCCTTTTGATGCCGACGCCAAAGGCTCGGTTTTCGGTGAAGCGGCCGGTAATGTAATACTCGAAGAACTTAACCATGCCCGGAGGAGAAATGCAAAGATTTATGCTGAAGTTGTCGGCCTCGGACAAAGTAACAGCATTAATCCTGATTATGAACATATCGAGCCGGACGGTAAGGGGATTCGAATCGCCATAGAAAAAGCCCTGGCCGAAGCAAAGATTCAGCCGGATGATTTGGATTTAATAATCCCTCACGGAACAGGAATACCGACTGATGATCTTGCCGAAGCGAATGCAATACAGGCGGCACTCGGTAAAGCAGCAGCAAAAATACCCGTTTGGCCGACCAAAAGCATGCTGAGTAACACAGGAGCGGCAAGTGGAGCGGTGGATGTCATCGCAGCGCTTTGTGCGATGCGTGACGGGAAAATCCCCGCGGCGAAGAATTGCGATAAAAAAGCTGCCGGCTGCAATCTAAATATTGTCAATCAGCCGCAAAAGAAAAATATCCGCTTTGTGCTGTCATGCAGCTATACCTATGGCGGACAGACCGCTGCCGTTGTATTAGAGAAAACAAATTGAATATCCAATGTCGAATAACGAATATTGAATAATGAAGTTAATGGATCGATTCGCAAATGCAGGCAGAATCAGATAGGGACAAAAAGTATGATCTTGAAAAACGTCTGATTGACTTTGCTGTTCGTATCATAGACTTAGTTGAGACTTTAGCGAATACACGCGCCGGGAACCACATAGAAGGCCAGTTGGTTCGTTGTGGAACGTCCCCTGCACCGAATTATGGCGAGGCTCAAAGTGCTGAATCTCGTAATGATTTCATTCACAAGATTAAAATAGTCCTATAAGAGCTAAGAGAAACGAAAATATGGTTACAGATTATCCATCGCAAACACATGACTAAGTCCGGAAGTCAGACAGAATCACTCATAACCGAATGCGATGAATTAATCTCAATTTTTGTCAAAAGTGTTAAAACTGCAGAAAAGAATAAACGCAGCACAAGTGTAAAGCGTTGATATAGTTACTTGGAAATTCAATATTCAGTATTTGATATTAGTCGTTAAATATATATTAAATCACTAAAAAAGATTCGAATGATGACTGAACGAGTAGTTATAACAGGGATGGGTATTGTTTGTCCTCTGGGGCACGATGTCGAAACGCTTTGGCAGGCGATATTAGCGGGTAAAAGCGGAGTTGCTAAGACTACAATTTTCGACGCTTCGACATTTCCCACGACATTCGATGCCGAAGTCAAAGATTATGACCTTGCAAAATATGTGAAAAATCCTCAACCGCACGAGCACGGCAATCGTGGTTCGGTTTTTGTCGTAGGAGCGGCTGCCCAGGCCTGCAGGCAGGCGGCTATTAATGTGGAAACCGACGAGCCGACCGACGGAATCGACCGCACCAGAATGGGAATATATCTCGGGGCGGGCGAAGGTTCGGTTGATAACGATGTGTTTTTCGCTGCAATTGTCAATGGGTGGGACACGGAAAAGAACGAAATGGACTGGGGCAAGTGGGCAGAAGTTGCTTTCGGCCGGATGGATCCAATGCGGGAACTCGAACAGGAACCGAATATGCCCGCCGCTCATATAGCTCTTCTTACCGGCGCTCGCGGCCCTACGCGGAGTTGCCTGACAGCCTGTGCGGCCAGTACACAGTCCGTCGGAGAAGCAACCATGTTGATTCGCAAAGGCGATGCGGATGTTATAATAGCAGGCGGTGCACATTCGATGATTCACCCGCTGGGCCTGACCGGTTTCAATCGTCTGACCGCCCTATCGACGAGGAACGACAGCCCCGAGACAGCATCGAGACCGTTCACAGCCAGTAGGGATGGCTTTATCCTTGGCGAAGGTGCGGCGATAGTTATTCTCGAATCCCTCAACTCGGCCAAAAAACGAGGCGTCGAAATCCTTGCTGAAGTCATTGGATATGGAAGCAGTTCGGATGCTTTCCGTATCACCGACATGCACGAAGAAGGCAGAGGCGCCGTTCAGGCGATTAACGCGGCACTCGCCGATGCCGGCATTACATATAAGAACATCGATTATATCAATACGCACGGTACAAGCACCGCCGAGAACGACTCGATAGAAACAAAGGCCCTCAAAGCTGTTTTTAAAGAAGAAGCGAAGAACACCCCCGCCAGCAGCGTCAAGAGCATGCTGGGACATTTGATCGGCGCTGCCGGTGCGGCTGAATTGATAACCTGCGTTCTGGCAATACGAGACAATGTCGTACCACCCACAATGAACCTGAATGATCCTGATCCGGCGCTCGATTTGGATTATGTCCCCAACAAGCCGAGAAAAATGCCGGTCAATATCGTCGTGAACGAATCATTCGGCTTCGGCGGACAGAATAATGTGGTAATTATTAAAAGATATCAGGACTGATAATGATAGACATAAAAGAAATACGTGATGATCCGCAGAAGTTTAAGATTGCTTGCGATGCGAAGAAATTTGACGTTGATATAGACGGATTGATTGAAGTAGATGCCAAACTTCGTTATAGCAAAGCCATGTTACAGAATATTGCTACAGATAAAAACCGCATAGGCAAATCCATTTCCACGTTATCAGGTGATGAAAAAGATTCTGCACTTTTAACATTATCGGATTTGAAAAAAGACGAAATAGATTTACAGAAAGAAGTCAAAGAACTCCAGCCGCAGTTCGACGAGATTATGCAGCAGGTTCCCCAGCCGGCCGATGACGATGTGCCGTTAGGCAAGGACGACACAGAAAATACTGAAATTCGTAAAGAGGGCGAAATTCGCAAGTTCGATTTCGAGCCTAAAGACCACGTACAATTAGGGCTGGCCCTGGGTATTATAGATATCGAGCGGGGTGTAAAATTAGCCGGGACGAGAAACTATTTTCTCAAAGGCGACGGTGCCCTGCTGCACTGGGCGGTCCTGCGGTTAGCAATGGATCACATGGTCGGTAAAGGCTATGTCCCCCTGTCGGTACCGCTTCTGATGAAGGATGAAGCGATGAAAGGGACCGGTTACTACCCCGGCTCCGAAGAGCAAACCTACCGAATGGAAAAAGACGAGCTCAATCTGGTCGGGACAGCAGAGGTTCCTCTGACGGCCTACCGTATGGGAGAGATTCTAGATGCCGATGAGTTGCCATTGAAGTATGTCGCTCTATCAAGCTGCTTTCGGCGTGAGGCCGGCGCCGCAGGCAAAGATACCTATGGTCTTTATCGAATCCATCAGTTCGACAAAGTTGAGCAGGTTGTGATTTGTGAAAACAATGCCGAGCAGAGCAGGAAATTCCATGAAGAGATTTTAGCCAACGCCGAGGCTGTCATGAAGGCGCTCGAACTGCCCTACCGCGTCGTCAATGTCTGCACCGGCGACCTTGGCCGAGGCCAGGCAAAGAAATTCGACATCGAGGCATGGATGCCCTCTCGCGGCAATTATTGCGAAACGCACAGCGCCAGCAAGTTCTATGAATTCCAGGCCCGGCGAATGAACCTTCGCTACAAAGATTCTACCACGAAAAAGAACCAGTTCTGTCACACGCTCAACAACACCGTTATTGCTTCGCCGCGAGTCCTGATTCCCATCATGGAGCTTTACCAGAATTCCGACGGTTCGATAACGATACCTGAAACTCTGCGCCCCTATATGAACGGCAAAGAAAAAATCACTAAACCTTCGTAAACCAGGGAGTTTTATAATGACCAAAGAAGAAGTTTTCGAATTCATAACGAAAAATCCTATTTTCAGCCTTGCCACAACAGACGGTAATCAGCCGCATACCCGTATGATGATGATATGCCGGGCCGATGAGGACGGCATCCTGTTCAGCACCGGCAGAGATAAAGATGTCAACAAGCAATTGCAGGCCAATCAGGCGGTCGAGATGTGTTTCTTCGCTCCCGGCGATGAAAACCGCGAGGTCCGCGTCGAGGGCAAAGTCGAGATGTTCGACGATTTGGAGCTAAAGAAAATAATCGTCAAGGATTTCCCATTCCTGAAACCCTGGATAGAGCTTCAGGGCTATGAAGCTATGGTTCCCTACATCCTGAAGAACGGCAGGGCCACAACATGGACAATGTCAAAAGCCTTTGAGCCGAAAGAGTACATTCAGCTATAAATCTAACCAGTGGCTATACATAGAGTTTTGTTCTCTCGTCTTGAAAATGGAGATAATCATGCGAAGAACAGTCTTCTTCTGTGCAATACTATTCGTAATAAGTGTCCGCATTTTAAACTGTTTCGGGGCGTATGATGTAATAATAAAATCCGGCAGGATATACGATGGCTCTGGCGAATCGTCTTATATTGCCGATGTTGCGATTGAAGATGATCTTATCGTTGCTATCGGACAGCTCGAAACGAATGCGGATCTGGTGATTGACGCCAATGGTCTTGCTGTAGCGCCCGGTTTTATCAATATGCTGAGCTGGGCAAACGATACTCTTATAGAGGACGGCAGATCACAGAGCGATATTCGTCAGGGCGTGACTCTCGAAGTTTTGGGCGAAGGATTCTCGATGGGGCCTCTCAACGAGGCAATGAAGAAGGACATGCTCGAATCTCAAGGGGACATCAAATTCGATATAAAATGGACAACGCTCGGAGAATATCTCGAATATCTTGAAGGAAAAGGTGTATCGACCAACGTTGCCTCTTTCGTGGGCGCAGCAACCGTTCGTGTTCATGTTCTCGGATATCAGGATCGGGCACCGACTTCCAAAGAGCTTCGGCAGATGCGGCAATTGGTAGCCCAAGCGATGCAGGAGGGAGCGGTTGGTATCAGCTCGGCACTGATTTATGCTCCCGGTGTGTATGCCGAAACAGATGAGCTGATCGCTCTTGCAGAAGTGGCGGGCCAATATGGCGGAATGTACATTTCTCATCTGCGTAGCGAAGGCAACAATCTGCTCGAAGCGCTCGATGAATTAATAACCATTGCGCGAAAGGCAAACGTTGTCGCAGAAGTTTATCACATGAAAGCCGCCGGGACGGCAAATTGGCAAAAACTCGATGCCGTGATTGAAAGAATCGAAAAGGTCCGTGCCGAAGGTTTGAAGATTACGGCGGACATGTATAATTATACAGCCGGGGCAACCGGTCTTGACGCTGCGATGCCACCATGGGTACAGGTTGGGGGACACAGGGCATGGGTAACACGGCTGAAAGATCCGTCAATCAGGAGGCGTGTTGTGCGAGAGATGTCCACGCCCAGCAACGAATGGGAAAATCTGTATCTTCTGGCCGGCTCTGCTGAGAATGTTCTGCTCGTCGGATTCAAAAACGAAAAACTCAGGCATCTCACAGGAAAAACTCTTGCCCAGGTTGCACAGCTAAGAGGCAAATCACCCGAAGAGACAGCAATCGACCTTGTAATAGAAGATGACAGCAGGGTCAGCACGGTTTACTTTCTTATGTCTGAAGAAAACGTAAAAAAGCAAATCAAGCTCCCCTGGATCAGCTTTTGTTCAGACGCCGGTTCTTTGGCTCCGGAGGGCGTCTTTCTGAAATCAAGTACACATCCCCGAGCATACGGGAACTTTGCCCGGTTGCTCGGTAAATATGTCCGGCAGGAAAAAGTCATTACGTTGGCAGAGGCGGTTAGGCGCTTGTCTTGCCTGCCAGCGGAGAATCTCAAGCTTGAGAAGCGGGGAAAGCTTGAGACTGGATATTACGCCGACATAGTTATTTTCGATCCTGATACGATTTCAGATCACGCTACATACGAAAAGCCGCACCAGTATGCGACCGGCATGGTTCATGTTTTTGTAAACGGCATACAGGTCCTCAAAGACGGCGAACATACCGGCGCCAGGCCCGGCAGGTTTGTGCGCGGACCCGGTTGGAAGAAATAAGTCTTCGAAATTGCACTTGAGTTCTGCCCCTCGAGCCGGTAATCTATTTCGTCATGGATAACATTCGGCGGAAATTGGAACTCATCGACAGGCAGCTAACGGGGCCGAATTTTCGTGAGCGGGTAATCAGCACCTGTCCTCTTGTGTTTGTTGCTATCGGTTTAATAGCGGGCATCATAATACATGACCTGTCCGGCTTGTCGGTGTATATCTGGTTAATATCGCTTGCCGGTCTGGTAGTGGCGACTGTTTTTTTCTTTGTCATGCCGCAATTCTCTTCTTTCGCCAGATACATCACTGCCTACCTGGCCTTTGCATGCTTTATCTGTCTCGGTGCGATTCGGTTGATAAGTTATTCCCAGCCGGAGGTGAATGACATCCGTAATCTCATTACCGATGAGCCGAAGCTGTCAACGATTCGCGGTTCTGTTATCACTGAGCCTTACATCAGCAGATATCCCGACTGGGAATTTGCCCGTTTTAAGCACAGTGATCCCACCAGCGGTTTTTATCTTAAAGTTAATGAAATCGAGAGCGCAGCCGGCTGGGCGAAAGTTACAGGTACCGTTCGGGTATATGTCGGCGAGCCAGTGCTGGACTTGAAGGTCGGCGATAACATCCAGGCCTATTGCTGGCTGAACAGGTTCAATCCGCCCACGAATCCCGGACAGTTCGATACTGCTGCCTACCTGGCAAGTAGAAATGTCTTTGTCGGAGTCTCTATCGAATCACGTGACGGTATTAAATTACTAAAAGACTCCCCTGCCGGAGCTTTCGCTAAGTTCAAAAATCAAATAAGGCAGGCTGCAACAAGTGCATTAGCAGGTGACCTGCAGCAGGAAGAGAGTAGCCGGGGATTGTTACAGGCGCTGCTGTTAGGTTATAGGCGGGACATCGATAGTGACACATATCGTGCTTTTCGCAAAACCGGCCTGCTGCATTTTATCAGTCTTTCCGGGATGCACCTCGGTATTTTATTTGGGATGATATGGTGGCTGTCCAAAACGTTTGGATTTATGAAGCCTGCCAGAGCGGTCATCTGTGCTGCTGCCATCGCTGTTTTCCTGCTGGTTGTTCCGCCAAGAGCGCCGACCTTAAGGGCGGCGATTATCTGCTGGGTGTTCTGTGCCTCCATTTTTTTTCGCAGGCATCCCAATTCTATCAACACGTTATCGTTAGCGGCGATTATCCTTTTGCTAATCAGACCAACGCAGTTGTTCGAGGCTGGCTGGCAGTTGTCATTCGCCTCAGTGCTCGGACTTATTCTTTTTACGGAACGACTCCACTTTTTTCTATATGAAAAGATAACCGGTTTGCGTTGGCGCAAAGGAGGCCCAAGAACAACTGTGGTTTCCTACCGTATGTCATCAAGACCGGGGCCGTATTTATTACGACTATTCTCCGCGGGACTCGCAGCATGGATAGGCGGTGTGGGCATTTTGCTGTATCATTTTTACACAATCAATCCGTTGGTGAGTATATGGACGGTACTGGTCTTTCCTTTAGTCAGCGCTATACTGGTTCTGGGCTTTTTGAAGATGCTGTTCTTTTTCCTGCTGCCTACGCTGAGCTGGATTTTGGGCGTCGCAGCAGCATCTCTGTCGGATGCTCTTATATGGATCGTGAAGTTTATTGCGCATCTGGATATCTCGCAAATACTCATAGGCCAAGTGCCATTGGCGCCTATAGTTCTTTATTATTGCATAATTTTCTTTGCTGGCTACGCGTATTTTCGCCGCCCGATGATAAAAAGAGCGATCTGCACCTTAATGTTATGTTCAATAATCATTTACCTCGGAGCAATAACATGGCAAAGGACACATCGGGACAATCTCGTGCTGACCTGTCTCGACGTCGGCCACGGCCAGGCAATCCTGGTTCAGTTTCCCGACAAAGCCAACGTCTTATTTGACGCCGGCTCGATGTACGGAAATGACATCGGCACGCGTATTGTATCACCGTATCTGGATTACATCGGAATAAAAAATATCGATGCCATCATTATAAGTCACAACGATACCGACCATATCAACGGCATCCCCGAAATTGTCGAGAACTGCAACGTACAAAGTGTCTATGCCAACAATACATTTTTCGATATGAAAGATACGTGGGGCACGGCAAAGTTTCTCAATGATTGCCTCACCGAAAAAGGGCTTGAAATAAAACGCATAGAGGCAGAGATAAACCTGAGCACCGGCACCAAAATCGAAATATTATGGCCGATAGAACATAATTATAATAACAATGATTTAAGTGACAACGACAGGTCGTTGGTGTCACTCATCGAATTTGCCGGCGTTAAAATTCTTCTGTGCTCCGACATCGAAGGATTTGCGCAAAAAGAAATCCTCCGGCTATATCCCAACCTGACAGCCGATGTTGCCATTGTTCCACATCATGGCTCGACTGCAACTTTGGATAAAGAGTTTTTGAAACATCTCAATGCAGATATTCTAATATGCAGCCGCGACAGGGACCGTTACGAAAAGACGGGCCGAGACACATATCCTATGAGATATACTCCGATTAACGCTGTGTCACTCTGCACGTCCGAAGTCGGAGCCATAACTATCTTTGTTGATATGAATGGTACAATTAAAACCGAAGTTTTTACGAAGTAAACAAACTCCTTTTAATCTTCAGTTTTAAATTTCAGTTTCCCCGCCTACAAACGGCAAGTATCTCACCCCCGAATATTGACCACGATCTCGACTCTGCGATTTTTCGCCTTACCGGTGGCGTTTGCATTCGAGGCGATGGGGCGGCTTTCTCCGCAACCGACGGCTCGAATCCGCTCTTCGTCGATTCCCTGTTTGATCAGATACCTGGCCACGGTAAGAGCACGCTGGGCCGACAGTTCCCAGTTATCTTTCCAATTCGATTTTTTGATCGGATCCGTGTCGGTATGGCCGACCACGTCTATCGGTTTGCCGGCGTATTTTTGCTGTAATACAGAATAAATATGGTCAAGTTCCCGGCTGGTCGCCGTCTTGAGAGTTTCTTTACCCGAATCGAACAAGATAGCGTTCGGAAGCGTTACTGTAATCGTCCCGGCTTTCGGATCAAAGGTGACATCATAGCCCTCGCCGAAGCCGGTTGCGTCGGCAGGTGTTTTCTTTTGCTCTTCAATCTGTCTTTGCAGCTCCTCGATAGTCTGTTGACCCTGTGTAACCTGGTCTGCAAGCAGACCTTTTTCCGACCTTTCCCGTTCGAGCAGGCCTTTTAGGTTTTCATGCTCCACGCTCAGGGCTTCGTATCTTTTCTCCCAGTTGACACAGCCGGGCAGAAGAGCAAAAATTACACAACAGGTTAACAAAGCAATTGTTTTTTTCCTGGCAGCTCGCATTTGATATCTCCTTATAATGCTTAAATAAAACCCCTTTTATTTAACGACAGAAATAAAAACCTATTCGATTCAAAATCAAGTCATGTAGAATAATAACAACAAATATACCCAATGACAAGAAGGGACCATAGGGAATTTGTCGAATTTTTTTAAAAAACATTTGAAAGCCCGCCCATGTCAGCCCGAAAAACGGGGCAATAAAGAATGCCAGGACGACCGGAAGCGGCCCGATAACCGCCCCGGCTGCTCCCATCAAGTGCACATCACCGAGCCCCATGGCCTCTTTTCCAAAAGCAAATGTACCGAAGATGCGAACGCCCCAGACAATCGCACAGCCGACAAAATAACCCCAGAGGCTGCCCAGAAATCCAGCAATAACAGGATGTTGCGCGGGAAAATTATTCTGCCACTCCAAAGAGACCGCTCTGCCGATAATCCAGTACGCTGCTATTGAGCAAAAAATTATCGGCGCTAAAAAGGTGATCTCTCTGAACACCTCCAGCCGGTGATTGAAATGCTGTTCGGGAACTTTCTCCTTTGACTGGCCCGAATTTTCTTTTGCTGTATTATCTTCCTGCTCAACATGACTGTTTTCGGTATTTTCTTGTGTTTCATAGCTTCTTTTTAACAGACCGCTTGCCAGCAACCCCATGGATATCGTCAGGCCAACCGCCCCACCGACGGCCAGCGAGCCTGTGCCGACGGATGCGACCGGCAGAAGCGAGTAAGCTCGAATCAGGGTAGGATCGATGACGTATGGCCCGACTGTCGAAACGATTAATCCTACGGCGGTCACGAACCAGCAAATTGCCAGCGGAATTATCCAGTGCTCTAAGTCAATGGCCGAGGCGGCGACAAATGCCGACAGCATAATAATATGAAGAAGGTAAATCAGCCAGCCTCGCTCGTTAAAAGGCTGGACCGACTTTCGTATATCTGTGTAAAAATACAAAACAAACAAACCGAGGAAAATCAGTGCCGTCAAAAGTTCAATAAGAAAATAGCGGGCCGAAATCGGCGCTTTGCAATTCCGGCACCTCCGCCCCAACATCAGCCAGGACAGCAACGGAATATTATCGTAGCAACGAATGTGTTTGCCGCACGAGGGGCATGATGAAGGCGGAGTCACCAAAGATTTATCGCGCGGCATGCGATAAATAACAACGTTCAGAAAACTGCCGATGCAACTGCCAAAAGCAAAGATAAAAACAAACCAAATCCAATCCGGTACCGCCA
>JAFGPJ010000270.1 GCA_016936275.1 Sedimentisphaerales bacterium | reverse complement strand
TGGTCTCGGGGACGTAGTGTAACGGGAGCACGCCGCGGTCGCATCGCGGAAATGAGGGTTCGATTCCCTTCGTCTCCATTTCGATATTCTGCTCTGAGTTGCAAGAGGGGCAAATCTGCGCTGGAAAATGGTGCATATATACCGATGCTGGATCATTTTGTCCCTCCTGACGTTTCTTATCAGACATATCTGTACTGCGTGGAGCAACGGCGGGAACTGCTTGGTCATCCATATAAAGGCCGCTGAATGTAATAACACATATTTTAACGCCGGGCATTGTCAATATAAGGAATTGATTGCGGCCCTTCAAGTAAAATGCAAATTGTCACATCCTGACCATACTCTTGAATTAGCTTGTCAACCGTAGCTTCTATACTGTGACAGGGTCGCAGCATAGCTCCGGTAATCTGCTCATCGCTCAAGTTGTTGCTGTAGAAATACACATTTGCTTTCTGCAATATCAGAGCCTGAATTTGTGCCTGCCACATGTCCTGCGCTGAGAAACCAGGAGCGCGAATCCTCTGAAGCAAACGTTCCGGACTTTCCGCTTCGAGTAAAAGTCCGGCATACTCGCCGTGCTCGGGTATGCCGTCCCAGCAATCGGCGGCCATGATGATGCTGCCGTCTTGCTTAACAATCTGAGCAGCAGCACTGATTCCTTTTATCGACTGGTAAAGGTTCAAATCGAGCGGATAGCCCGAGTTGCAGGATATCACAATGTCACATGGCTCCTTGACCGGTATCATTGCGTTTCGCATGGCAAATATGCAGCCTCGTCTATGTGATTCCTTAAGGTCACCCGCAAATACACCGGTGATTTGTTTGTCACGGTTAAGTGTTACATTCAGCAAAAAAGTTGGTTGTACTATTGATGCCGCTTCGGTTATTTCTTCCCAAACCGGATTTCCGTCTGTTATACCCCATGTTGCCTTGGCGTTATCCAGATTTTTTACGCTATGATTCCTTAATATGGTTTCCAAAAGTGCAAGGCCCGGCATACAGGCCTTGCCGCCGCCCGAGAACCCTGTGAAGAAGTGCGGCTCTATGAATCCGGTAAGAATTCGCATGTCGGACTCGACGTACTGCCTGTGAAGCCGGATTTCATTTCCGTTTTCAGTCGTTCCTGCAAATGTGTGCGAGCCGGAATCGAGCGCATCATTTTGAATGATTCGAAACCGACGCAAGATTGCATCGCCCAGTATCTCTCTAAGTTCCGCTTCCGTATTAGGTCTATGAGTCCCCGTCGCGTTCAGCAGGATAATATGGTTATCCGGCACATGCTCGATTTCATCCAATAGCACAGGTAATATGATTTTATAGGGAGTCGGGCGGGTGATATCGTTAAAGACAATAGCCACCTTGTCGGAAGATTTCACCGAATCTTTCAAAGGTTTTGCCGCTATAGGATGACGCAACGCATCCCGGACAGTCTCGGCCTGGTTTTCTAAAGCCCGGACATGCTTAGACTCCACCGCCGTTACATTCAAGTTGTCCGACAGGTGGATATCAAGACCTTCTTTTCCATATGACAGTTTTATTCTCACGAGCAGAAACTCCACTCAGGTAGGGTGGGGCTCTGCCCCACCATTCCGAATCGGTGGGCCAAGGTCCACCCTACGAGACGTTTTTGATTGCATTAAGATTTCCATCCCGCGCTGCTTCCAGGATTGGCCCCATGTATTCATCAACCATCGCCGCGGTAAGCGGTATAGGCATGTTCTGCAATTTCATTTTAAGCTGCGGATTCTTCGCGGCGGTCAACGCTCGGTTTATATGTTCATCACTGAACCCGTCAACTTCACCAAGCCTGGCAGGAAATCCGATCCTGCCGGCCAGCTCAAACATCGCCTCGGCGACGGCAACGCCCAACTCTCTGCCCCGCAGGTTGTCCAGGTCGGCCTTTGTCAGTCCGGCTTGCTGATAAATCTTTCCGATAAGTCGCAGGGGCTTTTCAATGGCCGGGGCAAAGAATACCGTGTAATAAGGATTCATAAGAGCACAGGCCCTCCCGTGAGTGAGTACATCAACGAGGGAAAAGCTCGTCAGATGCCCTCCGTTTGTTCCTCCGATCATAATAGCGTATCCGCCAAGGTCTGTGGCCAGACAGAGCGCTTCGCGGGCTTCTTCGTCTTGTGGATTCTCAATCACACGCGGCAGGTATTTGACCACAAGGGCAATGCAAGTGCTGGCGACCTCTTCGACTTCGTTGTAAACGGGCTTACCAACGGCACCATACAGAACTTCAAGGGAATGAGCAACGCCGTCAAATGCACCATCTAGCGTCAAACTCTCGGGTGCGCTATAAGTCACTTCGTAGTCGAAGGCCGGATGGGCCGGCACAATCGCGTCGTCGACAATCAATTTTTTCTGGCCCGTCGATATGTCCGTGATATTGGAGTACTTCGTAAGATGCGCCGCTGAGCCGGCCGCCGTTTGAATCGCGATGTGAGGAGCAAACGTTTTATCGTGCTTCTTCATAGCATCGGTCACAAGCCCCATACCGAAATAATCATCGATTGTGCCGCCAAGAGCAGCAAGAACCTCGGCGGCCTTTGCCGCATCGATCGTACTGCCGCCCCCGAAACTGATTACTACGTCCGGAGCAGCAGCTTTCAATTCTTCCGTGATGCGAAATAAATCCTCGCGAGGACAATTGGGTCTCGGACCTTTAATTTCAGCAGCAAGCTCGACACCGGAACCGTGCAGCGACTCCTTTATGATCTCAGCAAAATTGTCGCTTCCCTTAAAAGTTGAACGTATCAATGCAGCCCTATTACCAGCACGAGCTGCCCTTTTACCAATGTCGGCCAGGATGCCTTTGCCGAATAGATATGACTCGCCTTTGAACTGGCGCAACAATTCCCGTGCTTTGTCGAAATCACTCATTTTATCCCTTTCGTACATATCTCATTTTAGAGCAAATCCAGCGACCGCTCAGTCCATTTCGAATCCGCCGTCCACGTTCAACGTCTGGCCTGTAATATAATCCGAATCGCAAGAGCATAAAAAAGTAACAGCGGCGGCAATATCCTTCGGATTGCCTGCCCGTTTGAGCGGGATCTGCTCGATGAAATCTTTCATCGATTGACCTGATTCTTTGCCGAGTATTCGGCTGTAGTCTTCGTCAATTTGCTCCCACATACCAGTGGGAACGACGCTCGGCGCTACCGCATTGACGTTGATATTATATGCACTCAAAGCCAAAGCTGCCGATTGCGTGATACTGATAATCGCTGCTTTACTTGCGGCATAAGCGATTTGTAAGGCCCTTCCACGTCGGCCCGATATCGAGGAGAAGTTAACAATCTTCCCATAGCTTTTATCCGCTCTTCCGGCTTGCCTGATTTCCTCTGGAATTTGTTTTATCATCTGTGCCGCCACCGCCTGAATGCAGAAAACCGTGCCCTTCAGATTTGTGTCAAGAACACGGTCCCATTGGTCTTCGGTTATTTCGAAAAAAGGCTTCGTCTGCGCTATTCCTGCTGCATTGACCAAAATATCAATCCTGACGAATTGATCTACAACCTGCTCGACCATCGGTTGTATCTGCGATACATTTGCCAAATCAATAGAATAAGCTGTTGCTTTCCGGCCGGCATCGAGGATTTCCCGGGCGGTTTGCTCCGCACTTTTTATATCAATGTCGGCAATAATTATGTCGGCCCCTTCGTGGGCCAGGCGCAGCGCAACTGCTTTACCGATACCATGCCCCGAACCTGTCACGATGGCGACTTTATCGATTAGCCGTTGTTCCATAATTCTATTTCTTCCCTTTTTCACGATATAATACCAAACACATCGTTTGCTACTTCGCTTAGATATTGAACTAAACGATCCTGATACAGCTTATAGAAATCTTCAGGCAACTCATAAAATTTTTGCCTGTGAATATACTGCCCCTTATCATCTCGTCGGCCAACGGCCGCAAAGCCAAAGTAATGAAAGACTGCGTGGCCTGGCGATGGTGTTTTGTTGCTGTTTCTGTTATATTGCCGTAAACAATTGGTCGCAAAATCAGAGCCTGCCTGAGCCTCCCGGCGTGCGTAATCCAGGGCATCATCCCACCAAAAGCGAAACTTCTCATGATCGAATTCATTCAAAACCTCTGCGAAAATGATCTGCAGCACGGGTGATATCTTGAAGTGAATATTCCCATTCGCAGCACGCCCTATGACTTTACGTGTCTGGGATTTGAGGTCATCGCCCGAATGACAATCCAGCAAAATGCCGAATTCGCCCGCACATTTACAAAGTCCCTGAATACGCTCTTGCAATCCGTTCAGGCCGTCCGGTCCTCTGTAGTCGAATTCTTTTTCGACGCCAAAATTCGGCGCTATATGTGTCACAGGAATTTTTCGCCTTCGTAACTGGCGAAGAAGAAATTCCAGCTCGGTTTCCGAAGTCAAACAACTAAACGTATCGACACCCGATGGCGTTTCGTCGATGCTCAACTCAAGATCGAAGGGAACTCCATCTTTTATTGTGGAAATATGGCCGGCTAATTGCTCCACTGCGTCGAGGGCACGCTGATACTTGTCTTCCAGGCACTTTTCGTAATCCAATAAGCTGGATACATCAAGAGTAAAAAATGTATAAAGACGAGCGGCATTAATTGCTCTTTCGGCATAGGCCATGTCGTCATCACCGTCTCTTATGGTTATGTGATCAGCGTCGGCGCCGAACGGAGGGGCTGAATCAGCCTTGAGAGCTTCGAGTATGCCGGCCGCCCAGAGCCCTTCGAACGTGCTGCCTGTGTGTCCTTCCTCAACCCGGCCGAAATTCGCCATGTAATTTAAACGTGCCGGCTTACCGGCCAGCACATCGTCGAGCAGATTGACCTCACGAACGGAATTCTGAATGGGATTCGACCGGATATTGCATCGACTCAATGCCCGCCAGACGCCGGGCCAGGCGGCGGTGGTCATTCTCGAACCTATCCCTAACCTCGGCACAACCCCGAGCGCCTTCGGGCCTTTATCCGGTCTTATAAGAGAGATATAACTGTCAATAGCAGCAACATCCGCTCGGTATGCAGCCAATTGGGTACCGTTCGATAAGGAACGAATACCAATCGGCTCTGTTAACGGATTGTCCGCTCCAGCTAATCCAATTTCTATAAATACATGCTGACCATCAACAATTTTCGCAAGGCTAAAAATGCTCTGACGATATTCAGTACAGGAGCCGGCATATACAACACAACGTTTGTCTAAGTCTAAGGGCAACGAACGATCTTCTTTTATTGCCTTCGAGACCGACATAAAAAACAACTCATCAATTTCGGAAATGATTTGCCAAGCGCTTTCAGGGGCCCACGTAGCGGTGTCCAATACAGCGGGATTCTTCTGCGGATCAATTTCTAACGTCTCGAATTTCATTCTTCCATGCGGATACAGGCAAACGGGTAAAAGATCTATTAACGCTTGAATATGGTAGTCTATACCATTTATTGTGTCAATGATTTTACGGTAAATGCAAGTGAAGAAGTAGGTTCTTAATCGTATTTTTAATTGTGAAAAAACATTGCTCATTATATAGGTGTAAGTTATAACTCTCAGAAACAAATAAGATGGATGTCTGTATACAAGTGCTATGGACAGTGACATGTCAGCCAAAAGCAAGCTAAAAGAACATGTGCATGAGGGCAATGCGGAGTCGGCACTGACAAAAGAGCCGCCGCGGACACTGTTCGCGACCCTTCTAAGGCTTGGCCCGGGTATGATCATCGCCGGCTCGATAGTCGGCTCCGGAGAATTGATTGCTACTACCAAAGCCGGAGCTGAAGCGGGTTTCTTGTTGCTGTGGCTCATCATCATCGGCTGTATTATCAAGGTTTCCACGCAGATCGAATTCGGCAGGCATGCCGTCACATGGGGGCAAACTCCCCTGAATGCGCTTAACAGCCTGCCGGGACCGCGTTTGAAAGTAAACTGGCTTCTATGGTACTGGACCGTTATGACGATGCTGGTCATTTCTCAACAGGGCGGCATTGTCGGAGGAGTCGGCCAGGCATTGGCAATCAGCCGGCCGCTTACACAGTACGGCGCAGAATATAACCAGGCACGGGACGAGCTGATTAAGGCGAAGACCGAGCAGGCTTTGATGAGAATGAAAAATCCCGAAAGTCCCGAGATAGCCGCAATCCAGCAAAAGATTGACTCACTGACGTCAAAGATCAAACCGATGGCCGAATCCAAAGACGCCTATATATGGGCGGCCATCATTGCGGTTTTGACTTCCATATTGTTATACGTAGGTCGATACCGGCTCATCCAAATCATCGCTACGGTATTGGTTTCAATCTTCACCCTTGTTACTATCATTACGCTGATAATGCTTCAAACCAGAGACACATGGGCGGTTAGAGCGCATGAATTGGCAAACGGGCTTAGCTTTCGCCTGCCACCTGCCAATAATACCCTTGTGAGCAATCCGGTTGCGACCGCTTTGGCGGCGTTCGGAATTATCGGTGTCGGGGCCGCCGAGTTAATCATGTATCCCTATTGGTGCCTGGAGAAGGGTTATGCGAAATTCACGGGAGCACGGGACGGCTCTGCCCAATGGACGCAGAGAGCCAAAGGCTGGCTGCACGTCATGCGTATCGACGCATGGCTGTCTATGGTGATCTATACGTTCGCAACGATGGCGTTCTACCTTCTCGGGGCGGCGGTTTTATGGCGTGTCGCACTAAATCCAGCAAAAGCAGACATGATTCACACGCTCTCTCAAATGTACGTGCCGGTATTCGGCCCTTCGGCACAAATTGTGTTTTTGACCGGCGCCATTGCCGTGCTTTACTCTACGTTCTTCGTTGCCGCCGCGGGCAATGCGCGTATGGTTGCCGACGCTTTGGGCCTGTTCGGCTTACATGACGGCACGGAAACGACCAGGGCGAAGTGGACGCGGAACATTTGTGTTGTCTGGCCGTTGCTGGCAGCGGTCCTGTATACATTGGTGCGCCGCCCGACGGCGATGGTTCTTGCATGCGGCACGGCACAGTCCGTCATGCTGCCCATGCTGGGGGCGGCGGCGCTGTATTTTCGTTATAAGCGCAGCGACAAAAATCTTCGTTCAGGACGCCTGTGGGACGTGATGCTGTGGCTCTCGCTGGCAGGTTTCATCATCATAGGCGGCTGGGCGCTGATCAGTGTGTTTTGAAAGTGCCTAAAGTCAGGAGTGACTAAAGTGTCTAAAGTTAAAAGTGCCTAAAGTTTGAAAATCACTTTAGCACACTTTAGTCACTTTAGCTCACTTTTTGGTCTTTACGGAAAAGAAAGGATATATATTATGGAATTGAGTGGTAAAGTTGTCCTCGTCGCAGGCGGAGCAGGTGGAATCGGCCTGGGCATTGCAAAGGCTTTTGCCTGTGAAGGATGCAAAGTTGCTATAACCGACATCAGCAAAGAAGCGATTGATCAAGCTATCAAAGATGCAGAGCCTGATATTACTCTGCTCGGGCGAACCTGTGATATCACCGACCGTAAGCAGGTGGCGCAGTTATTCCAATGGCTCGGTGACGAGCTTGGAGCAATCGACATCCTCGTCAACAGCGCGGGCATAAACATCGCCAATCGAATGATGTCGAATATCGACCCGGCGGATTTCGACCGCATGATGCAAGTCAACACAACCGGGACATTTAACTGCATCCATGCTGCACTTCCGACCATGCGGCAGAAAGGTTCGGGCCTGATAGTCAACATTGTCTCTTTGGCGGGAAAACGTGTGATGCTTCTGGCGGGAATGCCCTACTGCGTGTCCAAGTTTGCCACCGGCGCCCTCGGGACATTCGTCAACCTCGAGGAATGCGGAAACGGCATAAAAGTAACAAACATCTATCCCGGAGAGACAAACACTCCGATCGTGGATAAGCGACCAACGCCGCCACCGCCCGAAAAACGCGCGAAAATGCTCCAGCCGGAAGATATTGCCGCCTGTGTTGTGACAATCGCAAAATTGCCGGCGCGGGCAATCGTTCCAGAGCTAATAATTACACCTCCGCATATGATGGTTCCCTGAAATCTTCTGGGGAATCAATAAGTAAATTAGGATAATTGTGCCGAATGGCTTGTTGCAGTCCGGTCGAAAATACAATAGTATAAACCCGTTCATATTCTCAAAATGTTAGGTATTTACTGATGAGCAGACTCAAGCGCAGAGACTTAATCAGGAATATATCGGCTGCTGTTGCTTATGCGGGGCTCGGTTCAGCATCGCGAGCAGCTACCTCATCGAAAATCATAGGGGCGAATGACGATATTCGCATAGCAATAGTTGGACTTCGCAAAAAAGGTAAAGAACATATTAACATATTCGGCAAAGTGCCCGGCGTTCGAATCGTCGCCCTGTGCGATGTGGATACTAAATTTCTTGATGTTGAAGCCGCGAAATTTAAAGCCCGCAACCAGAACGTAACCAAATATGTGGACTACCGCAAGCTGCTCGACGATAAGGACATCGATGCTGTTATCATTGTCACGCCGGACCACTGGCACGCACTTATGACTGTATGGGCCTGCCAGGCCGGGAAGGATGTATATGTAGAAAAGCCGCTTTCTCATAATATCTGGGAAGGCCGCAAGATGGTCGAAGGGGCGAGAAAATACAAACGTATTGTGCAAACCGGCTCTCAGGACCGCTCCGACACAGGACTGATACCGCTTGTGGAGTACATCCGCCTGGGCAACATGGGTAAGATTAAACTCGTTCGTGCAATCAGCTATTACCTTCGCGAGAGCATCGGCCGGGTTAACGGCCCCCAGCCCATCCCGGCGACGGTTGACTACAATCTTTTCCAGGGACCGGCGCCTTTAGTGCCCCTGATGCGGAAAAACCTGCACTATGACTGGCACTGGTTTTGGGACACGGGCACCGGTGAGATAGGTAATATGGGCGCCCACAATATTGACGAGAGCCGATGGGCGATGGGCCGGAAGGATGTCGCACCCGGGGCGATAAGCATCGCCGGACGAGTAGGGATGAACGACGACGGCCAAACACCCAATACCCAAATCGCATTCTTCGACTATAAACCGGCCCCGCTTATATACGAAGTACGCGGCCTGCGCAGGCGCAAAAATTTACGTGCCGAAGGCCATTACATGGGAACCAATTTCGGCATGATAATCTACTGCGAGGAAGGCCGTTTTACCGGCGGCAGAGGCGGCGGCTGGGTTTATGACAACAACGGCAAAAAAATCAAACAGTTTCCGGGCGACGGCGGCTACGGCCATCAGGCCAACTTCATTCAGGCTATGAGAAGCCGGAAAGTCAGCGACCTCAGAGCGGACGTCCTCGAAGGCCACATCTCTGCTACGCTTTGTCACATGGCGAACATATCTTACCGGCTCGGCCGAAAAGAAAACGCCGACAAGATAAGACAAACCGTAGCATCAAACGACATTATGACGGAAGCCTTCGAGCGTTGCCTTGATCATCTGAAAGCCAATGAAGTGGATATTCAAAAAGAACCGTTGACCATTGGGCCTTATCTGACTTTCGATAAGCAGCGCGAAGAATTTACAGGCGAGTTCGGCGAGATGGCAAACATGTACCTCCACCGAAACTACAGGGAACCTTATATCGTGCCGGACCAGGTGTGACACTGCACCACGCCGGCAATAACCAGATAACAAGCAATATTTGGAGCCCATTATGCTGAATCCCATCCTGATACTGATTATTGGCGTTGCCGTGCTTATCGCTATGATCATCATCCTGCGTCTTAATGCTTTTGTGGCGCTCATTACGACGGCAATTATCATCAGTCTGCTCTCGCCCGGCGACTTCGCCGACAAGGTAACTCGCGTGGGGCAGGCGTTCGGCGGAGTCGTCGGAGGTATCGGCATCGTAATCGCCCTGGCGGCCATTATCGGCAAGTGCCTGATGGACAGCGGCGCCGCCGACCGGATCGTTCGGTCGTTTCTGAAAATACTTGGCGAAAAGCGTGCCCCGACGGCGTTGATGCTCAGCGGTTTTGTGCTCTCGATCCCCGTCTTTTTCGACACGGTCTTTTACCTGCTCGTTCCGCTGGCGCGCTCTTTATGGAGTCGAACGCGAAGAAACTACGTGCTATATGTCACTGCAATTGTCGCCGGTGCTGCAATCACACACACCCTTGTTCCGCCGACGCCGGGCCCGCTGTTTATGGCCAGCGAGCTCAAAATCGACGTCGGACTAATGATGATGATGGGCCTGCTCGTCGGCCTGCCTGCTGCTGCGCTTGGATTACTGGTATGCAAGATAATCAACCGGTTTGTTGACATTCCCATGCGCCCTTATGCCGGCCAGGACGAGCCGGAAACGCTTGAAGATGACCAGCTCCCTCCGTTCTGGATTTCGTTTGCTCCTATCGGCCTGCCGGTAATCCTCATTTCAATGAATACAATCGCCAAGGCACTGAATGTCGGTGGGGCAATGTCTCAAATTACCGCTGTCCTCGGTCACCGCGATATGGCATTGCTGCTTGCCGCAGTGCTCGCTATGTTTGTGTTAGTTTATTATCGCAGGTTATCTTTCAAAGAATTAGCGAAGCGGACGGAAACTGCCCTGATGAGCGGCGGGATTATTATTCTTATTACCGCCGCCGGCGGCGCTTTTGGCGCCATGTTACGAGAGGCGGGGATTAAAGGTTGGCTTGAAACTGCCATTGGCAATCAAGGTCAAACTGTTGGGCTCGTGATGCTCCTTATGGCTTTTGCCGTAGCGGTGGTGATGAAATTCGCCCAGGGCTCCGGCACGGTTTCAATGATTACGACCGTCACGATGTTTGCCGCTATGGGTGTCACTCAGGAAATGCTCGGCTGCCATCTTGTTTACCTCGCGATGGCGATTGGGAGCGGCTCGCTGGTCGGCGACTGGATGAACAACAGCGGCTTCTGGATTTTCGCCCGCATGAGCGTACTAACTGAAACAGAAACGCTCAAATCGTGGACAATTCTGACTGCCGCTCTCGGAGTGATTGGGCTCGGATTCACGTTTCTTCTGGCATTTATAATGCCGATGAATACATGATGGTCTATCCCATCCACGGGCGCGGACGTTTCTTTTGGTTCAGTTCGGCAAGGATACCCTGAGCAATCAGCGCATCTTCGCGGACCTGAAAATCAAACATGCCTACGTTGATAAAGTCAGCACCATTTTCAAAGGCGAATTTGAATCCCTCATTAGGATGGATTGCACCGGCGGCAAGGACCTTAAAGCCAATCCAGGGCTTCTTCACCGTTTTCATAAACTCTATCGTTTCTTCCGGTCTAAGGCACCACATATTATCGTAGGGTGAATCGCCGTCTTTCGGTCGCTGGTCTTTCGGAGTCGCAGACCAGTAGTTATCATGGTGCAGGGTTTTCATGTAGAAGTCCAATCCGACGCCTTCTTTCTCTAAAGCCATCGGGACTTTAATTTCATGGCACGCACAACCGGCAATCAGGTCGTTCTTTTTTATGAATTCGATGGCTTTGGCCAACATGTCGAACCGGCCATGCCTGACCCAATTGTCACCTATCCCGCCGTGAATAAAGGCGCCTACGGCACCGTTGTCGATTGCCGTTTGAATCGACCCTGTAAGATCAAAGGTTTTGGGGTAAGTCTGTGCAATCCATTGCAGCTTTCCACCCCATTCATCGCGATAGCGTTTGTATACCCTTATGGTTGGGTCTTCGCCTTCCGCATAGGGACTATTGACCGGGCCTATCATAGTATTTATGCCGGCCTCTTCGCACAGTTGCCAGGTCTCGATAATCTTAAGGTCAGTGAAATAGTGTCTCATCAGCGAGCGGATATAAATCAAATCGCGATCATGAGCGGAACCGATAATGAGATTCCCGCCACAAATGAGCCGGCTTATGTTAACCTCACCGATTTTACCCATCGGTAAATCCATCTGTACTTGTCCTTTCAGCCTGCGTTCTCGATTTACGCTCTTACCTGTACCTTAGCCAGCTTCTCGTAGAACTGAATTATTCCACCATGATCGTCTGTGCCCTTGCCGTCCACCTTCAATGCCTGCATCACTTCCATGACCGCCGCGGAAAGGGGTACTGAAACTCCGATCTGACGGGCGGTATCGAGGGCATTGGCCAGGTCTTTGATATGCAATTCGATCCGAAATCCCGGCTTGAAGTTCCCCTTCAGGACAAGCGGCATCTTAGCATCCAGAACTGTGCTGCCCGCCAGCCCGCCACGAATTGCCTGAAAGACCTTCTGCGGATCGACGCCTGCTTTTGCCGCCAGGACCATCGCCTCCGACATCGCGGCAATATTTAACGCGACAATTATCTGGTTTGCCAGTTTGGTCATATTGCCGCTGCCTATCTCACCTACACGTGTAACAGAAGCTCCCATGATGCCAAAAATATCCTTTACCTCGTTAAAAGTCTCCTCAGGACCACCTACCATAATTGCGAGCGTGCCTTCGATGGCTTTAGGCTCACCGCCGCTTACAGGGGCATCCAGCATAGAGACTGCCTTTTTATCAGCCTCTTTTGCAATCTCCTTGCTTGCCAGCGGAGCGATGGAACTCATGTCTATCAGAATAGTCCCGGCTTTGGCACCATCCAGAACGCCGTCGGTACCAAGTACGGCATCTTTGACTTCCGGAGAATTGGGCAGCATCGTGATTATAATCTCGCTCTTTCGGGCAACCTCTTTGCTCGAACTTGCCGCCTTAGCGCCGGCCCCGACCACTTCTTTGATTCTCTCAGGTATAATATCATAAACCGTAAGCGAATAACCCGCCTTGAGCAGGTTTATAGCCATGGGCTTGCCCATGATTCCCAATCCGATAAAACCAATCTTCTTCATCGTCAAACCTTTCCCTATTCAAAATTCTCCAATAGTTTCCAGCCGCCTTCGTAAAACTGTGCAAGCGTTTTCTGTGTCACGCCATACGTAATAAACTCCTCCGGCTTCATCCCGTCCGGTTCATAAGCCCGAACAAACTCGGTCAGCGTTGAAAGTCGCTCAATCACATCACTGCCGATTTCGGCGTCGATTCGCTCCTCGCGAGGTAATTCCTCGGACAGCAGCATTTCCTGATAAGGAGGAGCGATAGACATGATTATTTCCGCACCGGTCAATTCGGTCATATGATAAGTTCCTCTTAATGCGGCGACAATTATCTTAGCCTCGTAGCCTCGCTGCTTATAGATCGAATAAGCCCGCTTTGAAACAGCCAAACCGGCCTGGCAAATGTCGGATTCACTGATATCCGCCCGGCAATCGTGCGCCACATCTCTTAGATAGTCATCCAGACGCCCGATCATAATGACGGCAAAGCACTTGCCCGGCTGGCGCCGCTGCTGTTTGGCCCGTTGTATCCCCTGTCGATATCTTTCGGCAATTGCAATTACCTGCGGCACCGTATAGCTTATAGTAAGCGTGCATGTAATTCCCTCAGCCGTGCAGTCTTCCAAAACGTCAAGACCGGCGGCTGTAGCGGGCAGTTTGACGGCAATGTTCGGCGCCCACTTGCTGAACCGCCTCGCCATAGGAAGCATAGAGTCTCGATCCCCCGCACGGGCTGGATTGACCTGGGCGCAAACATAGCCCATCGCCCCGCCACTCTTTTCATACTCCGGTTCGAGCTGCTTTGCGGCGTGAGTTATGGCTATGCCCATAAGCCTCTCAGCTTTTGTTTCGGGCTCCAGGTTCTCTGACAGCACACAGTCGATCTCCTGGGCCCATATTTCTTTATTCCTGGATAATGCAAGGTGCGAGAGAAAAGGATTCGTTGTTGCCCCAACGGCGCCTCTCTGTATACCACGCTCAAGTTCACCCGGTTCCGCCGAATCATGCCACCACACTGTCTTGGTATTTTTAATTGCCCACGACAAGTACCCTGTCTGCTTCATAACATCTCCAATGATTTTTCCATAAAGAATATATAGTTTACTCTCATAGGACAAGAGATTCTTTAAGGTCAACACATATACAACTCCAAATCCCGGGCCATGCAACTGAAGGATGGTTATTCCTTGTTTGTTTGATTATTCACGTGCAGGACTTTTGCGCCTTCGAAACCGTTGAATCTTGTCGAAGAGGCGATGCTGTATGCACCGATGTTTTCGGTATAAAGATAGTCACCAATCCTGAGGTCAGCAGGTAATTGTTCGGACAGCGAAATCTTGTCAAAGCTGTCACAAGTGGGTCCGACAACGGCACAAATCTCCGTCGCTCCGGCTTGTGTTCCTGAGGAAAACGCGTGGAAATTCGGAATCCAGCGGTCATAAACGACGCCGGAAAATGTATGATAGACCCCGTCGTTGATATAGTAAAAGATCTTTCCATCCCTTCTTGCTTTTCCGACAATCTCCGAAATCAGCACGGCGGCCGTGGCCACCATGAATCTGCCGGGCTCGGCAATGATCTCGATGTCCTCCGGGAAAAGCCTCGAAAGCTCAGAGTTAATCACCCTGGCAAGCTCCTTGAACTGCGGAACACGGGAATCATAGGGCACGGGAAAGCCGCCGCCGATATCAACGATGTTGACGTTATGGCCTCTCTTGCGGGCATCGTGGAAGACCTGCGAGACGATATCTAGTGCGGCCGCATAGTTATCGAACATCGTACACTGGCTGCCGACATGAAAACTCAAGCCTTCGACCACCAGCCCGAGATTCGCCGCCTGCTCAATCAAAGTGTGAGCATCGCCGGGCTCGGCGCCGAATTTGGAGCTCAATTCCACCTGGGAGCCGACGTCCGGAACCTTCAGCCGCAGGACCACGCCGGCAGTGTCACAATGCTCTTTGATCTTCTTTAGCTCATCGGCATTGTCGTATGTTACGAGCGGCTTGTATTGACGTATCTTTTTAAGCGTGTCCCGGTCCTTGATGGTATTCGAGAAGATGATTTTATCCCAGATATAGAAATCCTTGTCGTTCTTCTCGAAGTGCCGGATATGCTCGTAGACCTGCATGAACTCATTGTAAGAGGCTACGTCGAAACTTGCCCCCTCGGCGAATAGCGTTCTGATGATTTCCTGATTGGAGTTTGCTTTCACCGCGTAGTACGCCTGAACCCGAGGAAGGTGCCTCTTAAAAGTTCGATAGTTCTCCCTTACCCTATCATGGTCGATAATGAATAAGGGGGTGCCGTGCTGCTGTGCAAGTTTATACAGCTCTTCCTTCATATTTTCTCCATCCTTGATCATGCCTTTAGTTTCTTAATGAGCTTCTTGAGCGTTTCGACCTCTTTGTTGTTTTCGAGATAAGACCTGATCAGCTTCTTGTGCAGCTCGTCTCCGCGATCGTACAGCCTTTTCTGTTTTTTGGGCTCAGTAGTTTGGATTACGTAAGCCGCCATCATAGGAAGCGCTACAGTGACATCGAGGTAAGCTGTGACGGTTTCCTCCAGTTTCGTCGGATCGATTTTGCCCCAGCTTGCGGCTTCGCTCGGCGGTGCTCCGGAGAGCCCGCCCGTATCCGGCCGGGCATCAGTTACGTTAATATCATAGTCCTGACCCACCTCTGGAATCATCAGGACTTCCTGTATCTGCGGCTCGGTCTGGAGCATGAAGTTTTTCGGGCTTCCACCGCCGATAAGGATGACCGCCGTCTTGCCATTTTCATATCTCTTTGCGTTCAAAATGATTGCCGTCGAGTCATTTACGTCGATGCTCGGATTAATTTTCAGCTTGAACTTTCCCTGCAGGCCCGCCGCCTCGGCGAGCAGCTCCAGCCCGGCAACGTTCATCCCGATGGTCGAATCTCCCGGCGAAGATGTGAAGACGGGTATCCCATTGCGATAGGCCGCCGCCAGGATGCTTACCTGACCCAGGCCGTTTGTTTTCTCATGCTGGTCGAGAATCTTGCCGAGATGATGATAGAATTCCCGCGTACCCATCTCTTTCTGAAATTCCGGCCTTACCAGTATCTGCCGAAGCCTCCTGTCTGTTTCCATTAAGACGTCTTCATAATCGAACAGGATGTCATATATCCTTGTGACGCCCTTGTCCCT
>JAFGPJ010000269.1 GCA_016936275.1 Sedimentisphaerales bacterium | reverse complement strand
TGATAATGTTCTTTGAGATTGTCGGCGAAGTGCCGGCAGAACAATTAATCCCTCCGCCTATTATAGCCCCACCGCCCGTTATAGTAAAGCCGGTAAGGACAGAGTGGTTCCCCTCACCAAAATCAAAATTTACGCTGAAGTCCGAACTGGAGGTAATAATCGTTGATTGGACAATGCCCGGATCATCAGGATCTTCGCTCGTGAGCGTAATCGCCCTGTTGTAAAAAAAAATCTTCTGATTGTATGTGCCGGGTCTGACAATTATCGTATCGCCGTGTTCGGAAAAGTCGATCGCATCCTGAATATTATCGAAATCCGCAGGCCCATTTTCGTCGACTGTTATTATTCTCGCTTGAGAAGTGAATATCGGCAACAGGCATATAAGGGTAAAAACCAGCTTTTTCATCGCAATATCCTCCCTCCTGGAACTTTCAAACATTAAATAACAACCTATTTTCTTACTACAACTCGAACTGTTATTGTACTATAAAAGCACTGATACTTCAAGTAAAAAAGCATAGCACTAACAATTCTTTATAGCGTTATAGGGCTTCCTGGCAATATTGCCGTTCAGATCCAAAAACCTTGGCCGGAACTTTCAATAAGAAAGCCGGTAAAACCTTATTTTTTCGGACTAATTCTTTTGCTGTAGAGCCAGGGGGCATCCGACAACTCGTAATCGACAATCTCATCAGGCTCGAAGAACAGTTCGATTTCATCCCGAGCCGATTCCGGGCTGTCTGATCCGTGAATGAGGTTATATCTTTGCGAGCATCCGAAATCTCCGCGGATAGTACCCGGCTGGGCCTCGTAGCCAAAGGTGCTGCCGATCATCCTGCGAACCATATCTACGCAGCCTTCGGCCTCCCATATCATTAAAAGCGAAGGCGCCGAAGTCATAAACTTAACCGCCGGGGCAAAAAAAGGCTTGTCCTTATGGGCGGCATAATGCTGTCGAACAAGCTTCTCGGGGATCTGCATAAACTTTGCCGCGACGAGCTTCAGTCCTTTTCCTTCAAGCCGCGAGATGATCTGCCCGACCAAATGTCGCTGTACAGCATCCGGCTTGATAATGATTAAAGTGCGCTCTGTCATTCAAGAGAATTTCCGATTTTCGATTTGCGATTTACGATTTGAAATCGGCAATCGGCAAGTGGCAATCGCAAATTCAATATTACACTCCCTGGGCTACAATATAAATTTCCACCCGCCTGTTCTGTGGATTACCCCCTTTGCTGGGTTTATTTTCGGCGACGGGCCTGAACTCACTAAAGCCCCGTACGCTCATTCGTTTAGGTTCGATACCGTTGCTTGCCATGACGTTCAGTACGGCAATCGACCGATGAGATGAAAGGTGCCAGTTGGTTGGATGCTTTGCACGTGTCTCAGGCTTTTGAATGGGAATATCATCGGTATGTCCGGCAATAATCACATCGAATTTCCTGCCCTGTTCGGAATTGAGAATAGTAGAGAGCGACTTTACCGCCTCAATTGCCGATGCCGCTACAGTGTCACTGCCCTTGTCGAAAAGCAGGTCACTCTTGAATTTCACTATGCCCCGGCTCGAATCGTACTCAACCATATCGGGCTGCTGTTTGGCGAAGTCTTCCAGCATCGTGCTGAGCTCCACAGGCAATGCCGCCCCGCCCATAAGCAGTCTCTGCTGCATCGAAGCGATCAATTCTTTCTTTTTGGCAAGGTCTTCCTCGAGGGCGGCAATTTGCTGCCGCAGCGACTCGACTTCGATACTATCTGTTTGCTGAGCGGCAGCAAGCTGTTTCTTCATCTGCTCAAGCTGCAAAGTATTAGCGGCCAGTTCGGCCTGGAGCTGGTCTATGAGCTTTTGCTGTGTATTGTTTTGGATTCGCAGATCCTGCAGCTCCGAGTTGCAGCCATTGATAAGCAGGACATAAACACATAAACCTAAAATAGCTGAAAGTTTGACAGTTCGCATCATTTAATCCTTTCCAAGATGATTAAGATATTTTTACCATCCCTAAAACACAAGCCATTTAATTATAAGCCGTTACAACTTTACCAACTTTGTTTTCTCAACCCTCGCTCATAAATTAAACCGATTCGCGTATAACCGTCAAGAATAATCTTTATAAAATATCGACAGCTTTTGATAGCATATCCCCGGACAAAAAGTTTTATGTAGATTGTATAGGAGATTTAGTATAAAATTCCACCCTTAAATAGCACTGACAAGCATAATTTAGGGAAGGGAAGGTATATTTCGGGTTGACTTTAATCCCCGATATGACATTTGAATGGAAATCCATGAAAGTCTCTGTAGCTCAAAAGTGCGGATTTTGTCACGGTGTCAGAAACGCTATCAGCGTTGCCGAAAAAATTCTTGCGGAAGAAAATGACGTTTATAGTCTCGGCCCGATCATTCATAATAGAGATGCGGTGGAACGGCTCGCAAAAAGCGGCCTGAAAACCGTGGGGAATGTTGAAGATATTCGCTCTGGTACGGTCCTTATTCGCTCTCACGGAGCTGCTCCCGAACAGATAGCGAAGCTTAAGAGCAAAGGACTCAATATCGTCGATGCCACTTGTATATTGGTTAAAAGGGTACAGCACATAGCCGGCGAGCTCGAAAAAGAGGGTTATAAAGTTGTAATTATCGGCGAGGAAAATCATCCTGAAGTCCGAGCGGTTGTAGGCTGTGCAGAAGACGTTATTGTCATTGCCGACGAATCGGACCTGCATAAACTGCCCCAGCATGCCAAGCTGGGCGTTGTTTGCCAGACAACACAAAGCCCCGATCATTTCGGCAGAATGCTCGGCGCGATGGGAAGCGGAAGTTTCAGCGAGCTGAAAGTGATCAACACTTTGTGCAAAGAGGCGATAAAGAGACAGGAATCCGCGGTGGAATTATGCAAACAAGTTGAAATAATGTTTGTTCTTGGGGGTCTGGAAAGCGCCAACACGCGCAGACTGGCAGAGTTGTGCAAAAAAGTCAATAAGCACACGTTTCACCTTCAAAACTGGGACGAACTCGATATAAGTGTTCTGTCAGGCAAAAAATCGGTAGGTGTTACAGCCGGAGCATCGACTCCAGACTGGATAATCGATGAATTTGTGAAGAATTTGGAAGATTTTTAATAACAGCAGCCCGTAAACCTGCGGTTTTAATAAAAAAACCAAAGAGGCGCTTGAAAAAAAAAGTTCAATATGGTATTTATACTCCTTTGGTAAAATGCTGTCGTGATGAGAATTACATTTGCTGCGTGGGCAAATGGTTTTAAATATGATTAATTGAAAATTAAATGTATGCAGCGTTGCACATAAGCTTCTCGGCGTAAATGTGGGGCGCCGATAAGTCGAGAACACAAGCTCCACAGAGGGATTTAATTTAATGGTAGATAGAAATATAGTTAATAAATTAGGTTTAACACAAGAGAAGCTCGAACAGCAGATTAGTGAGATGTTCGGAGATCAGGAAAATGAATTCCTGGAAAAAGCTCTGCAGACGAAGGTGGATTTACGCCTGCCCGGTACTATTCTTAAAGGAACAATCGTATCGCGGATAGGAAATGATGTTATTGTCGAGGTAGGTCTGAAAAGCGAAGGAATTGTCGATGCGGGTGAATTTGACGGTCCCGACGAGATTGAGCCAGGCAAAGAGATCGAAGTCCTGCTTGAAGATACCGACTCCGAAAGCGGTCTAATTTTATTGAATAAACGCAAAGCCGACCTCATGAGAGGCTGGCAAACAATTCTCGATACGAAAAAAGAGGGCGATGTTGTAAAAGGCAAGGTCATAAGGCGAATCAAGGGCGGCCTGCTTGTCGATATCGGAGTGCCTGTGTTTTTGCCGGCTTCCCAGGTTGATATTAGAAAGCCGGGCGATATCAGCAGATTTATCGGCAAAGAAGTGGATTGCAAGATTCTCAAGATAGACATAGAAGGCAGGAACATCGTCATATCCAGACGCAAGCTCATAGAAGAGGAACGCAGGAGTAGCAAGGAAAAAATCCTGGCGGATATCGAAGTCGGCCAACTGAGAAAGGGTATTGTGAAAAACATCGCCGACTTCGGTGTGTTCGTGGATTTAGGCGGCCTGGACGGCTTGCTTCACATTTCCGATTTGAGCTGGGGCAGAATATCGCACCCATCTGAAATCGTCGAGCTTGATCAGGAAATAGAATGCGTTGTTGTTGGGGTTGATAAAGAACACGAGAAAATCTCGCTGGGCTTCAAGCAGAAAACTTCCAGCCCCTGGGAGGATGTCGAACATCGCTATCCTGTCGGGGCAAAGGTAAAGGGCAAAGTCGTCAATGTGATGAGCTACGGTGTTTTCGTACGGCTCGAAGACGGCATCGAAGGGCTGGTTCATATCAGCGAGATGAGCTGGACCAAGCGCCTTACGCATCCCGGTGAGCTTGTCAATCTGGGTGACGACATTGAGGTAGTCGTGCTGAGCGTGAACAAGGAAAAACAGGAAATCTCACTGGGGCTCAAGCAGACTCAAACTAATCCGTGGGCTATAGCTTCTCAGAAGTATCCAGTCGGAGCGATTGTTACCGCTAAGGTACGAAGTTTGACCAATTTCGGTGCTTTCGTAGAGGTGGAGCCCGGTATCGATGGCATGATACACATTTCAGATTTGAGCTGGACAAGAAAACACAGCCATCCGGGCGAGGCCCTGCATAAAAATCAGGAAATAAAATGTATTGTTCTCGAAGTCAATGAAGAAAAGCGGCGGGTGTCCATGGGCATAAAACAGATGACCGAAGATCCCTGGTTACGTGCCATCCCGGATAAATACATTCCCGGGCACATTATCAAGGGTAAGGTTGCAAAGCTTACCAATTTCGGAGCATTTGTAGAGCTTGAAGAGGAATTGGAAGGATTATTGCATATTTCCGAACTCGCCGACCACAAGATTGATAAGCCCCAGGACATTGTTAAGGTGGGTGACGAAGTTGAAGTAAAGATTCTAAAGGTCGATACTGATGCCCGTAAAATCGGTTTGAGTTTGCGAAGGGTAAAGTGGGCTGCTGAGGAGCAGGAAGCCGATGACGAGCGACAACGAGCCCCATCAGGTCCTGAGAAAGTTCTTTCCGATGCAGATGTGGCCCAAATTAGAAAACAAAAAGAAAGTTCTGACGAAAGCTTAGCCACAGACGAACCGCAGGAGCGGGCATCTGAGGATTCTTCACGGTCGGAACCCAAAACATCGGAAGATGCCGAACAGATTCAATCCGAGCAGACTCCTGAAAATTCAGATACTGACAATCAAACCGATGATGATACTACCGAAAGCAACGCATAATTGAATAAAACAGAGCGAAGAAAAGTCATTTTTAATGCTTTGGTGAGGTAAAAACGGTTTTAATAAGCTGAAAATTCGTAAACGGAGTTTTGGATCGATAATTCTCTATAGAGTGTGTATGGAGCAGTGTTCGCTGAATGTGTGCTTTTACAGAACTGATTTGAAGATTCAGCATGTTTTCGGCGAATATTACATTCGGTTTCCAAACCAACTGTTAGCCGGGGTTGGATCCTTCAGTAATGGTCAAAAGCCGGTCAACCGTGATATCTTTATAAAACATCAACAGCACCGCCGATCCATTGTACCCGTATACGGTCAAGGTTTTTTCGGGTTCCCAGTCCGAAGCGAAGACGTGTGCCGTAATGGCTTTAATACCCTCGTCCGCTGTGAACTTCATCTATGAGAGTTAAATTCCCGGCCGTTACCTTGACGTGTGCTCCTACACCGTCCCGGTTGGTCTTAACTCCGCGCAGACATATTTGCAGCCGATGTACTTTGGAATGCGAATCGTTTCTCATAATGGCAAATTCGGCAGCAAAGAAAACTTGAGTTTTAAAAGAAGACTTGATACTATAATCGAATTGAGGCCCAGTGATGCTGCTGAGCAATTATTAATGGTAAATTCTGGCATTTTTCGTTGAACGTGTCGCCAATTCCATACAGTTTATCTAATAAGCATCTGACAAGCTTATTCCTTGACATCGTCTTTTTCGTTCTGTTCTGCTTGTACCTTTTGTTCTATGTTGACCTGCGACTAATCTATAGTTGTGGCGGGATTATCTCGAATTTCCCTGTATTTACAAAAGACTGGACATTCTTCCGGGATCACATGTCTCATACTGGGGGAGCTATCGAATACGTTTCGGCATTCCTATCTCAGCTTTTTTATTTAGGTTGGGCTGGAGCACTGGTGGTAACAGTACAGGCCTGGTTCATGTCCGTGTGTGTAAACTATATACTCAAGGCCTTGAACCTGACTGTCCTTCACATCCTTCGCTTTGTGCCAGTAGTGATCATGCTAATTATCTACACTCGATATACGTATCACTTTTACACGACAATGGCTTTCCTGGCAGCATTGTCCTTTTTATGTCTATACTTAAAAGCAAGTTTTACGCTGGCATCAGATTATGGTCGCCTGTTCGTTTTTCTGATTATGTCTGCAATACTGTACTACATTACCGGGAGTGCATATCTGTTGTTTGCCTTGCTCATCGTGCTATACGAGCTGCTTTTCAAGCGGCGGCTCCTGTTAGGTTTGTTGTGCTTAATCCTTGCTGTTGCCATTCCTTATGTTTTGGGTGTATTGCTCTTCAACGAAAGCGTTATCAACGCTTTCAGTGATTCCTTGCCCTTCTCCTGGAAAACGCTCACTTTCGAAAGTCGCAGGGAGGCGATAATGGCGATTTACATACTCTATTTGTTTCTGCCGTTGACCATGCTTTCTTCGGCGCTTTACCCGAAGATACCCGGTTCAAGGATACAAACCTGCCTTCGTTCATTGTCGAAGAAAACAAAAGTAAGCACCATTTCACCGACACTCAGATCGCTGTTAGAACTATTTGCAATTCTTGCTATTACCTTGGCGACCATCATCTTTTCCAGTAACAGAGAGAAAAGGACTATTTTCTCCGTTCATTATTACGCCTGCCACAGGATGTGGCCGCAGGTGCTCAAGGCTGCTCGTAATTATCCTGACAATCTTTTCGTAATGAATGCTGTCAACCGCGCCTTATATTACACGGGACGGCTCGGGTATGACATGTTCTGCTGGCCTCAACGCCCTGACGTCTTGCTCCCAACCGGCGAAGACCGCATTCTGGCGTGTTGGCATAAGTTTGATACTCAAATCGACCTGGGGCTGATGAATATGGCCGAAAGGAATCTGAATGAGAGTACGCAAATCTTCGGAGAACATCCGATGATTCTCAAGCGTTTGGCCCTTATAAATATGGTTAAGGCCGACTATGGCTCAGCCCGGATTTACCTTGGAGCGCTTAGTAAAACGCTGTTTGATTCAAAATGGGCTGATGATTATCTGGCTTTGCTGCAGTCCGATCCCAATCTTTCGACGGACGACCGGATTCAGTATCTACGTTCAATATGCCCGGAAAAAGATTATGCTGCCATTGGCTACTCCAAAGAAAAGGTACTCTGCGATTTATTGGAGAAAAATAGTCAAAACCGCATGGCTTTCGAATATCTGACGGCGTGGTATATGCTCACCAAGCAGTTGGAGAAATGTGTCCGAAGCATCGAGCACCTGAATGATTTTGACTACAAGGAACTGCCGCGGCTTTACGAAGAGGCGCTCTTGATTTACGTGTACGGTACTAAGAAGCCGGTTCAATTAGTTGGCTATCAACCATCATTGAAAGCACGGCAGCAAATTGAGAATTTCAG
>JAFGPJ010000268.1 GCA_016936275.1 Sedimentisphaerales bacterium | reverse complement strand
GTTAGTCTTGAAAACCAGTTTTTTGTCGGGTGATCAAGCTTGCATAATGTTAACATATGCTCATGATCGATGCTGATGAATGGTATGCGTTTACGCCAGGCCCACCACGCACTAAATGGCTCGAAATCCGATATTACGAGGTCAGGGTCGAAAGGCTCGAAATGCTCCTTAAAAAGCTCGTCATTGATTCTGTTGGCCTCGGGCAGTTTCAGAAGGTTATGTTTGAGTGTCTCTGATTTGTCTATCCTCTCGCCATCGAATGTAAATGAAAGGCCAAATACTTCCCTGACACGGTCACCAAAATATTGTGTAAGATATAGCAGTGACTTTCTTGAACCGACGAACATAACATCATGACCGGCATCGAGAAGTCTCTGGCCGATCATGTGTGAGCGACTGCTGTGTCCGAATCCTTCTCCTGCGACTGCATATATAATCTTAGCCATATCTCTGGTCGCCTTGATTTTACCTACCGGTAAATTCGTTGAAAACGTGTATCAGATTTTCAACTTTTCCAGATAGGTAAGTGTTTTTTCAATAATTTTGGCAGCAACCGGTGACGCAACAACACCTCCCGTGTATCCGTTACCTAATTTCTTGTTCGGTTTTCTGATGGACACCAAAACAATTATCTCAGGATTCTCAGCTGGGGCGCCGCAGATAAATGAAGCGATATAATCCGTATCGGAATATGTACGAATTGCAGGATCATAAATATTTGCTGTCCCTGTTTTCCCGAAGACCTGCCATTTTTCCAATTTCGCTCTCTTGCCGGTGCCTTCATTGACTACGGCAGCCATTGCATCACTGATAATCCACTTAGCAATTTCAGGCTTGACTACGTACGCCACTGGTGGAGTTGGATGGTTAATCTTAACGGTCTTCCCGTCGCTGTCGACAATTGCCTTAACAAGATAAGGTTCTACAAGCTTTCCACCATTACCGAGTATACAGTAAGCTCTTATCAACTGCATGGCAGTAACAGAAATTTCCTGGCCGTACGGTACACGAGTTATACTGTACCCAGTCCAAAATTCAGGCTCTCTTAGCTGTCCAAGGGCACGACTGGCACAGGGTAGTTCGATATCGACGGTCTTGCCAAATCCAAACATTCTCAGTCCGTCATAGAGTTTTTGTGCACCGAGACGCTGGCCAATCTTTGCCATACCAATATTACTGGAATTAATTAAAATCTCCTTGGGTGTCAGATCCCCGAATGGCTTTCGATATTCATGTATAGTACCGAAGCCACTTCCCCTGCCTCCGTATGTTCCGTTTTCACAGAATATTGTTTCCCTCTTTCGAACCTCACCGGCATCCATAGCAATAGCCATTACAACCGGCTTTATTATACTACCAGGCTCGAATCCATCAATTACAGCACCACTTACAAAAAGGTTCGGATCCGTTCTACAGACGTCAGCAGGATCAAAATCAGGAAGCGAAACCATTGCCAGGATTTCTCCTGTTTGGGGCACAGCTACAACAGCGACTGCACTTTCGGCCTCATATGCCTCGTATTGCTTGACAAGCTCGTCTCTTACAAATTTCTGGATTGTTGCGTCTATAGTTAATACCAGTCCATAACCATCAACGGGAGAACCATTTATTTCTTTGGGCCTGATCGGTCTTCGATGGACATCCTTATAGAACACATTGCAGGCTGGTGTACCACTTAATTTATCATCGTACTGAAACTCGATTCCTTCGAGTCCCCTGCTAAATGGCGGAGGACTTACGAAACCAATAATATTGGCCATAAGCCGGCCGGTCGGATAGTATCTGACCCAACGTGACTCTACACCAATGCCATAAATTTTTCTTGCCTGGCTGCATTGCCACTCGTTTGCATCTGCGAGGATTCTCGGTCTCAGGGCATCAGCATGAATGATAGATTCGAAAATATCCGATGTGTGTATGTTCACTATCGATGCCAGTTTTTTGGCAGTGTCGTTCGCGTCGGTTATTATCACCGAGTCTGCAAAAATTACCTTAGAGCTGTTACTTGCAGCCAATACCCTGCCCCGGCTGTCAAGGATGGCGCCTCTTTGCGGGTATTTAGATGTACGTAACAGCCGCTGACTTGCGAAGCGATCCGCATATTGGTGGCTCTTTAGTTGCTGAAGATCATAACAGCGCCAACCTAATGCGAGCAAGGCTGTAATAAGGAGTCCCAGGGCAACAAAGGTAATTCTTATTATTCTCAACTTTTTCCTCAGGCAACACAGAAATCTTTCATATATTTATGATCTTATATGTAATTAAACATGCCAATCATCACTACTGTTCTATTGGCTCCTGATCACCAAGACGTTCAGAAATCGTGCTGGGATTTATTAAGTTCTCAAGTTGAATCTGCTTACTCCGCAGTTCCTGCGTAAGCCAGTCCTGTTCCGCTTTTTCTTTTCGTAGCAGGTAAAAGGCCTGGTCCTCTGTACTACGCAGATATACGGCAAGAATTGAGATAGCAGTAAAGAAAAAGATCACAAATACAAAGCGGAATCGTGACATCCTACTACAACGGCCAAAGGCCGACTAAATACTCAGTTCTTAAATATGCCTTGTATTTGCACATAGCAATACCGGCTTACTGTGAAGGCATCTTAAGACGCATTCCAGGGACAACATTACCAGGGTCTTTCATAATATCGCTATTCAACGTGAATATTTCGTTGTAACGAGTTCCTTTTCCAAGTTCTTTTGCAGCGATACTCCAAAGGCTATCACCATCCTTGGCCACATAGTAGCGATCGGACACTCTTATAAGAGCATTTCTCGGAGGTATGCGATCGACCTTATTGGCTGGAACCGTTTCCACCAATGATTTTGGGAAGACGTTAGCCGGCTGTGGGGCGCTTTGTGTTAAATCGGGGACAAGAGGTATAATAAGTTTCTGTCCAACTTTTATTTTATCAGGGGATTCAAGGGTAGTAGTGTTGGCCTTGAAGAGAATATCTATATTCGCACGCGTGTTGCCGAGCTCTTCGCCATAGAACTTCTTGGCTATAACGGCCAGGTTATCTCCCTTTGTAACCACATAAGTTTTAGGCCATTCCGAGTTCCTCGCCACAGGCTCATTATTAACAGGCTTAGGCACTATTATGGTCCTTTGGGAAGCTGTTGTCTCTTCGGGCTCTCGGGCGATTGTTTTCGGCGCTGTGACCATCTGTGTGGTCTGTGTAGGCTGCTCTTCGGCAGTTGGTTTCTGAGTTGAAGAATTATCAACAAGCACCTTAGGATGTTCTGTCTTTTTGTCCGCCTGGACCACCCAGCTCGCGGACCTTTTAATCCAGTTGCTAACAAACGACGCATCGGGCACGGTTAAACCGCCTGTAATGTCGTCTTC
>JAFGPJ010000267.1 GCA_016936275.1 Sedimentisphaerales bacterium | reverse complement strand
TGTTCTTAATCGATGGATCGACTGTTTCCATGCCGGATGAGCCGGAGTTGGTCAAGACATTTGGCTACGCCAATACCAAACATGGCAGGGCGATATCTAGGGACATCATACCTATTTCTTCTTGTGCTTGGTCTTTCGTCCGGGCGGTTTTTTACGTAATACTCGGCCGAGCCTGCTTTCGATTCTTTTAAGGAACGCTAAACTCCCCAACGGCCGTCCGGTTCGTTCATGACCACGCAACAGGTTCGCTTCTTCGTTACTCAATCCCGATGAAAGATACGCACGCCAGTCGTCCACACGTGACAGCAACGGCGCAATGTCAACTAACCCATCATTACGGCCAGCCAAATGCGCCGCAGCACTGGACCACCGCCACCGCCAGGGCGCCCGGCACAACTTCGCCCGAACGGGGTTCAATTCCACATACCGCACAGCCAGCATCAGGTATCGCTCGTCCATCGGGAAAGAAGCAAAACGTCCCTGCCACAAGTGGCCGCGCCAGCCCTCGCGGAAGTTGATTCGACGGCTGTATCTGCGATGAGCCTCGCCTATCCCCCGACGCAAACCATCCTCCGATTCCGGCACGACTATCAGGTGGACATGGTTGGGCATCAGGCAATACGCCCACACGGCCACGCCGCAACGACCGCACCATTCGGCCATCAGCTCAAGATACGCGGCGTAGTCAGCATCGTTGAAAAACGTCGCCTGACGACGATTACCACGCTGGGTAATGTGGTGCGGAACACCCGGAACTACAACTCTTGCTAAACGTGCCATATAGTCATAATAACAACTCACTGAAGAAAATGCAACAAATTAATATGTATGATGTCCCCAGATATAATCCCCAAAATCAAAATCACTCGCCTGACCGGATTGGGTGCGTCCTTATTTATTCCAATCGCTGTTTACTTTCCAGGTGTGTTGTCCTTTGGCTCTGAAGGCTCTTTACTATCCGACTTGGCTAATTTAGTGCTGTTTGCCTTCTTACCTCGTAGATCTTTGCTCCCTTTACCGGCTTGGCCTGTCAATGGGGGATAGTTACTTTCGTAGGGTATTGACACATTATCAATAATTATTCGTAATACTTGTTCACCATTCAATACTTGTCCCACATAAGGAATCCTGACCTCATCTTCTCCTGATGTAACGGATTCACGGAAGTCATCATCATACTCAAAGATTTTTGCAACAGCCCATCCTCCAAAGAAGCGGTTGCTGATTTCTACAATACCCAGGTTACTAACACCAAGGTCGCAATTGATTTTCTCAGCCACATCAACTATTTGAAGAATCATCCCCGGCAGGTCTTCATTGTAGAAGCCAATCTCCAGAGCTAGGCGTATGGCATTTTCAGAGTTTCCTACTGACTGACCGAAGAAACGACTTAGATCTACAGGCACATCAAGAAAGATGGAATCGACTTTCTCTTGGCCGGAGCGCAAACGAATATAGCTGCTCTGAAAAAATCTGGAGATGGGTGTCCCCTTCATTGGGAGGTTAAACCTTCTCCTTATCACTAGGGTCTCGGCATCTGGATCTAAAAACCTCTCAGTCATATCCCCGGGATGCAAGCCGTCACAAATCCACACATCATGGTCTGAATTGTTAATAATCTTCCAGCCTAATTCAAGACTTGTATCATTTATGTCGAACTTAGTAAGTACAATAGACACCTTGCTTTCCCTTTCTCCATACAGATCATCACTAATATCTGCTTGTATGCACTTCACAAAAAGGACACATATAGCCGACATTATAATTAAACTTACAGACTTTTTCATTTCTCATCCTTTCACTTTAGTACACATGTAAACGAAACTGGTATTATATCAATCTTAATTCAACCCAAAACAAATATTGATGATCAACGCATTTGCTAGGTCCTGACTGTAATGTTCCATTCTATAGTTCCTGTCTTTGTATACTGCTAAAAAACGCTATATTTCACCTTATATCATATTATACGGTATCAAAGATTCAAAGTCAAGGTAAAACCTCCCACGGTACATGGGGGTGTGGGTGTCTTGCTGGATTCCAATATAGATCCCAACTTATATCTTCGTGTAGACCGCTCAAGCTTTCAGGATAATTAGGAAAAGCTGATTTGAAATCATCTAAATCAGTAAATCCATAAGCAGGTCTTGGTCTCATATTGCTGTAATTCGGCTCCTTTTTATAGAACAGCCATCGAAACTCATTCTCCACTATCATTGCTTTCTCTTCTGTAGAAAACATTTGATTCCAATATTCTTGACTCAAATAAACTCCATAGTCAAGCGGGCTTCCATCATAATCATCAAGTGCATGTCCTATCTCGTGAGCTAATATAACTAGAGGGTGGAATTGATACCATAAAAGATTTCTACGGTTTGAAAATTCTTTTTTCGAATCATACCAGTTACTCGTTATATTGTTCCAATGGACTATGTTAGTGTCTTGATCATATCGTGAATCTGCCTTATTATCTTGACCTGTATCAATGATAATCGTTACGCCTGCATTCTGTAGGGCAGCGATCGTACTGCCGTAACACTCTTCGTAGCCGAGATAGATTAAAGCCTGTATCGCCCAAAAAACTACTGGGTCCCCTTTTGCCATGTCCCACCCGGGTCGTTCCGTGCAAGGGCGCAAATCGTCAAAGCCAAAGTTCGGATTCACAGCAGCCCAATCCATCCATGCATCAATGCTACTAAATTCCATGCTCCACACTGCACCATCGGGAACCTCCTCACCCAGATCAAGGAATCCAAATACTCCTCCTTCGAATCGGACGAACGTCAGAGATTGTACCTCCTGCTCCTGTGCTTGTTTCAGACCTCTGTCTGAGTACTTCTCCCAGTGGGCTCCATAATTTTGCTGTAGGTATCGGCCGATATAAGGATTGTAGAATGGGCCCCCGGTGAAATAGAGTCCCGTCTCAGATTCGAACCTCATGCCGGCGAACATGTAGGGATTGGGATGGTTTGGATCTGAGGCGGCGACCTGGCCGAAGACAGAGTATTCGTATGTCTGGACGGTATCACCCGCCGAATCGCTGAGTGCCACGACATTGCCTGAACCATCATAGTGATAGTAATAGGTCTCGCCTTCGGCTTCCTCAATCATGCAGACGGGCCCGTCGGGGCCGGCAACGTATTTCCGCAACAGGTTGTTATTGCCGTCGTATTCGGCAATTACACTACCTCCACTATGAACGTAACGGGTGCTGAAGCCGTCGACCTTCTTTTCGATTCGCCGGCCGGCCACATCGTATTTGTATTCACTTTCACTTTTCATTCTTTGCTGTCGGTGGGAAATAAAGGATGATTAAAGATGTTCGCTATTTTTTGTTCTTGACACCATGCCTGTGAGGTACAAAATGATATCCGTTTTAACTTGCAGAAAAGCAAATTGTAATAATCAATAAGGGGTATATTACCATGTCGAACATATCTCGTAGATCGTTTTTAACCGTTTCCGCTACTGCTGCATACGGAAGTTCCATGCTCGGTTTCGCTAAGGCTACTGAAAATATCGCCGGCTTTGACCAGACTGAGACCGACTATGACAAAACAAAAGTCTGGAAGCCCTTTAGCGACCGGAAGGTCCGGATCGGCATTGTCGGCCATGGTGTTTGCAAGTTCGGCCTGCAATTCAGTCTCCAGCATCATCCCAATGTCGAGCTTATTGCAGTAAGCGATTTGTTCCCCGACCGCTGCGCCGAAATGGCCCGATTGGTGAAATGCTCAAAGACGTACCCATCGCTGGAAGAGATGGTCAAGAATGATTCAATCGAGGCCATTTTTTGTGCTACTGATGCTCCGGCACATGCAAAGCACGCTATCCTCTGTATGGAGCATGGCAAGCATGTAGCTACTGCGGTCCCGGCGTTCCGAGGAGATATCGAGGACGCCGAAAGGCTCCTCGAATGCTGCAAAAAGAACAAGGGGATGGTTTATGCAATGTTCGAGACATCGTGTTTTCATGATGACCTGTTCGCGATGGAAAGGCTCTACGCCGCGGGAGTTTTTGGGCGTATCGTCTATTCCGAGGGAGAGTATTGTCATCCTCATTCTATAGGGGAACCTGCGCTGGATTCTTACAAGGACTGGCGAAAGAAGGGATGCCCGATGTGGTATCCAACCCATTCGACGGCCTACTACGTCGGCGTTACGCACAGACCCTTCCTCGACGTCTCGTGCCAGGGGACTCCTTATCTCGACAAAGACAGGCAGATTCCCAACGCTATCGGCAACATATTCAAGTCGGAGGTTGGCCTGTTCCGGACCGCAGAAGGAGGGCTTTCCCGGATGATGGTATGTAGTTCGCAGGGTGAGTACCTCGAAGCAGGAAGAATTAGGGGCGAATACGGCGGATTTAACAAAACCTTTACCGGCGACAGGACGGGCAGCCAACGCTACCATGATGCTATAAGGGGCGGTTTGCAGATTAAGAAATATGCCTTGCCGCCGGGAGTTGAGCCGGGTGGGCACGGCGGCTCTCACGGCTACCTCGGCGACGATTTCATCGACGCCATCCTGCGAGGTCGCAAGCCGAGGGTTGATGTCATTGATGCGCTGAATATGACAGTTCCCGGTTATTATGCGCACTTGTCCTCGATGAAGGATGGTGAAACGGTAAAGATTCCGCAGTATTCGCTATAAAGACTATTGAGGATTTCGTTTTTTACTGGTCGTTCGTTATCAGAACCGCCCAATAGCCTTTGGATGGGCAGGACAGCTTTAGTTTGCTTACGCTTTTGATTTGCTCAGTGTTTGCCCATTGACTTTTCATAATGTTCAGCCAACGGAATGTGGCTGGTTTTTTTAATGGGCTTATGTCCAGCATGACTTCTCCGCCGTTTGGGAAATAGACGGCGTATTCTTTGTCTGGATTGGCGATACAATAGGCTTCGTTGTCCTCTCTTTCTGAAAGCAAATCATTGTGAGGTTCACAAGTAAAAATATCCATCTTATCGGTAATCATTCGCATACTGCGGATATTCTCTTGTGCTTTATCGCCAAGTCCAAGGCCCGAGTCCGGCCGGTGAAATCTTGCTGATGCTAAGCCGCCGAAGATGTTTCGCCAAAATCGTTCCATGCCGTCACGATCATTGCCGAACCTGCCGGTATCGGCTCCGTAGATTTTCACGTTATTGATCGGGCGGACATTGCCGGCTATTCGGGCCCGCTGGCGCTGGGCGTTGTCCCAGTGTTGCTGTCCCTTTTGGTGATTGTTCTGCGAAATATCAACGAAGGAATATATTTCCGGGTGGTCGAATGTAGCGTTGTGCATTTTGTGCGCCAGGTCCCAGGGGTCCCACATCTCGGTCGTATGGACGGCAACGCCGGCGGCTTTTGCCTTTTCTTTGATGTACTGCGACCAATACCAGCCCCATTCAGGCGTGACGGATGTTTCATTGTCCATACAATAGAGGACATTGCCGTAGTCCAGCGAATATGAGAGTATCTTATTGACGAAACGCTGCTGATATTTCAGCACGATTTTCTGGTTCCTTTCAGCGGGCACCGACCAGAAAAAGTTATTGCCGGTTTGGGTCGGGTGCGTATCGACCTTCTCGATCAATCCCGTTTGCTCGGCGGTGTAATTTACATTGTTCTTCGGGTTGAACGGATTTACCTCCCAGTTCTCACGATAGTAATCGAAGGTGGCCCAGACTTCTATCTGCACGATAATGTCCCGCTCTTGTGTTAATCGCAGGAAATTCTCGAATCTCTTCCAGTATTCATCATTCCACTTTTCCAGGTCGTATTTGCCGTTTACCTTCCCGAACGGCCAGATATTACCTTCGTCCCTGCTGGACATTGTATTGCGGACATAGTTGCCGCCCACAGATTTTAGCAGGTCGAGGTGCTCTTTCAGGGCCGGGATTTGAAAGAGATTGTCGTCAACTGTTCCGCCCAGCAGCAGAATCGGCTTGCCGTCATATTGCCAGTATGCGGTATTTTTGCCGTAAATTTCTATCCTTTTTGCCGGAGCGGTTGTTGCCGAGGCCAGAATGAATACCAATGCAGCGGCGAATACTGCCGGCGACAGTTTATTTGCGGTTTTCGAGTTTCCCATAATAAATGTCCTCATTGAGTTAAAATAAGTAGAAAACTATGGCAATAGTTCTGTTTTTGCTGATTATATAGCCGGCACGAACAGAGGTCAAACGCGAGTTTAAAAACCTTGACTTTGGAGGTGCGATTTGGTAAAATAATCATAATAATTGCAAGGGGATTGAAAGGCTGGAGATGGATCCTTGGCTTGAAACTTTGGGTGTTATTCTAATCGCTGTGTTCGGTGTTATCGCCGGCAGAATTTTTTCGCGCTTTCGAAAACCTTATTGGGTGCTCGGGTATATTCTGCCGGGTGTTCTGATTGGGATGCTGGCGATTGTCAGATTTAATAACGCCCTGTTTTTTGTCCAGCCCTTTTCATGGATAGCGACCGGCCGGATCAGATTCGTGGTTTTGTCGCTGGCCGTGGCGATGGGTTTGACGGTTCCATTATCGCGTCTGCCTTACAAATTCGAGAAGCTCATCGTTTGTCTTTTGATGGCCGGATTTGTTACCTGGTTTTCGGTGCTGCCTTTTCTGGTTCCGGCATTGGTTAAAGAGCGTCTTTCGAATCTTCAGACAAAATACGATGAAAACGGCGTCTGCCGTCAGACAACCGATTACACATGCGGCCCGGCAGCGGCGGTAACGGCCCTGGGGAAATTGGGCCTGCGAGCCGAAGAAGGAGAGCTGGCTGTACTTTCTTATTCAAGCCCGATTATAGGTACGTTACCGGAATGTCTTTCCTCGGCCCTTCAGAATCGCTATAGTGCCGAGGGTCTGAACTGCAAGTATCGGTATTTCGATTCGATCACTCAGCTTAAAAATGCGGGTATAACACTGGCTCTGGTAAGGGAAGCGTTCCTTATGAACCACTGTCTTGCCGTGCTGGAAGTCTCAGACGAGGCGGTAACCGTTGCCGACCCGGTTACGGGTACGAGGCTGATGTCATACGAGCAATTCGAGAAAATCTGGCGATTTTGCGGTATCGTCCTGGAGCGAAATCCTCTACGGAGTATCTGAAAAGAATTCTAATCGAGCCGTTTACGATAGAGCCGGGTTTGCAGGGAGTTTTGCCATGCGGTCCAATTCGAATCACTGACTTCATTTTCGATCGCGAATGCCACCTGGTTTATCTTCGCGTCCAGGTTATCAATATAACAAACCATAAAGGCTTCGGTCGTCGCCGGCAGCTTCGGCGAGCCGAATTCGTATGCTCCGTGATGCGAGAGGATGATATGCCCGAGAGCGTCCAAAACCGCCTGATCGATTTGTGTACCCCCGGACCTTAAAGCATGGGCCTTTTCGTTAATCATAATAAGGCTCTTGGAAATATGCCCTATCAACTGGCCCGAGTCGGTGTACGAAAATGCCATGTCGTATGTAAGCTCTTCGGTTTTGCCGATATCGTGGAGAAAAATCCCTGCCAGGACCAAATCAGGCTGCACTTCCGGATATAACGGTAAAATCGCAAGTGCCACCTGCAGCATATTATGGATATGCTCTAAAAGCCCGCCGATATAATCATGGTGAAGTTTCATGGCCGCCGGGGCGTTACAGAATTTCTCCATCAGCTCTGAATCTGCCATGAACTCTGTGACCAGTGCCTTTAGTTGCGGATTTTTTAGCCGGCCAACGATTGCTTTCACTTCCTCGAACATCTGCTTTGTATCTTTTTTCGTTCTCGGAAGAAAGTCATCGATATTGACCTTGTCCGGGTCTATCAGGGCAACGTTATTTACTACAATTTGCAGATTGTTCTGATACAGTTCGCTGCGCCCCTTTATGTGTACGAAACCGGGTTTGGGCAGTGACTTGTATGCAGCTTCCGTCGCCTGCCACATCCGTCCGTTCAATTGTCCGCTACGGTCCGTGAGGAACATTGCTATGTACAGGTCGCCCCGCGTAGTGCTTCGCAGGATCGGTTCCTTGACTATATAAATATCGTCTATTGTCTGTCCCGGCTCGATCTGGTTGATGAATTTATGCGCCATAGCAATCTCCGTTAAATGATTGATTGGTTTTGTGCTGCACAGGTTTTGCTATTATATCCAATATGTCCCGGTGCTCAAATAATTTCATTTAGATGATTTTCTTACAGGTTCTTTCAGGTGTTTGTCGAAGAATTCCTGTACCATCCGGTCAACTTCCGGGTTCCGAAAGCCATGTCCGCCGCCTTTAACGGTATGAAAGTTCACGTTCACGCCGGTCTTTTTCAAAGCATCGTTTAGAAGTTCGCTCTGGTTGTGGGGGACGAGCATGTCCTTATCACCATGACAAATTAGAAAAGGATGGTCGTCTTTGCTGACGTATGTAATCGGATTGGCGCGCATGCAGGCTTCTTTGTTTTCCTGCACCGGCCCGCCGATGAGCTGTGCCTCCGGCGCGTTGGGGGCGTCATGGTCCATCGAGCTTTCGAAACTGCTCATTTTCGTCAGGTCAGTTGGGCCGAAGAAGTCGCATACCGCCTGGACGCGGCTGGAGACGTGCAGGTTCGGCCCTTTGTCGAATTGCTTTGCATCCCCAGCGGTGCCGAGAAAGGCGACTAAATGGCCTCCGGCAGATGCTCCCCATACACCGATTCGATTCGGATCGATGTTGTATTTTTCTGCGTTGGCGCGGAAAAAGCGGATAGCGGCCTTGCAGTCTTCGATCTGTGCCGGAAAAATTGCGTGCTGGCTGAGTCGGTAATTGATGCTCGCCGCGGCGTAACCGTGTCTTAAAAATCGAACCGCAGGACAGTTTTCCTTGCTCCCGGCGAGCCACGCGCCGCCATGTACCCAGACAATTAGCGGCAGGGGGCCGGTGCCCTCTTTTTGCTCTGGCAGGTAAAGATCGAGTTTCTGCCGTTCATGGCCATCAGGAACATAAGAGAGGTCTCGGAAAATACGCGTACCATCAGGCACGTTTGGTCCTCTTGCATGCTGTGAAGCCTCGTTTGCCTGAACTTTTACAGGAATTAAACCGGCCGATATGAGAGCCGCCGTCAAAGATATAATCAAATTTGTCTTGACTTTCATTATTGCTAAGTCCTCCTAAGAGAATATCGTTATTTGCTATTTTTAAATAACAGCTTGCTCTCCGGCAATGATATTGCTATGCGAGTGTTTTTGCAAGCTCTGTTCTCAATTATAATGAATAAAATGAAATGAACACCGGAAAGAGGTGCAGTTTTTCAATTGATAGTGTAAAGCGGAAATAATATCATTTCCAGTTAGAGCAAAGTACCTAATGCTTTACATTATATTAAGAGGAGATAACTATGATACTTACCGAATGTTTAACCGGTATATGTGGAATCGTTACAAAAAGGCTTACACGGCGATTATTAATTTTTACGTTTTTAGCTTGCACTGTTATGTACAGTAGGGTTGATGCGGAATTTGTGCCTTTTGTGATTCCTGCTAAGCCTGATGCTAACTCGCCGATTGCTGTAACTTCTTACAAGCCGATTCTAACAGACAGTGATCGCCTGATAGCTGATGGCGGCCACTTTTATCGTGCCGGACAGCGTGTTCGTCTCTGGGGCGTGAATCTGTCCTTTGGAGCGAATTTGCCCACGCACGAGGATGCTCCTTATATTGCCGCTCGAATGGCTGCTGCTGGCGTAAATACCGTCCGGTGTCATCACCTGGATACATCCCGCTGGCCACGGGGAATATGGAATGCAACCAACGGCAAAGATATCGAACCCGAAGCTCTCGACAGACTGGACTTTTTTGTCAATCAACTTGCTCTTCACGGTATATTTGTAAATATCAACCTGCACGTCGGACGGGAACACAGCGAATACATCGGTCTGCCGCAGACGAACCGGGATTATGACAAAATTTCCAATATTTTCACGCCCGCACTGGTCGATGCTCAGAAGGATTATGCCCGCCAGTTACTGAGCCATGTTAATCCGTATCGCGGGGTACGTTACGCCGACGATCCTGCAGTGGCGATTTTCGAGATAACCAACGAGAACAGTTTTTTCATGTGGTCCAGCGACGAAACCCTGCGAACGCTGCCGGTGTATTATGCGGATATTTTGCAGGAGCAATTTAACGCCTGGCTCGTAAATCGTTATGGCTCGAATGATAAACTAAGCGACTCCTGGTCCGAGGGCGCCCAACAGCTCGGAGAGGACCTTCTGATTAATGGCGAATTGCAGATTACCGGTCCGGCCGGCTCTGTTCCACAGAACTGGCGGCTGGAGCAGCATGAGGACTGCCGGGCTTCACTGTCCCGGTGTCAGTATCGGTCGAAAGATGCATTATTTATCGAAATTGCAGACGCCGACGATACGCAGTGGCATCTGCAGTTTAATCAGGGTGGAATTTCACTTGAAGCGGGACAATACTATACTGTGATTTTTGAAGCTGCAAGTGATCAATCAAGAGAATTGGGCTGCAATGTCGGCCAGGCGGAAAGTCCCTGGGGTAATCTGGGGCTGTCCCGGCAGGCGGAATTGACGAACGAATGGCAGACGTTCAGCTTCGGTTTTGTGGCCAGAGCGGATGAAAATAATGCGCGTGTAAACTTTGCTTTCAGCGGAAGTGCCGCACCCGTATATCTTGCTAATGTCCAGTTCCATCCGGGCGGCAGGATAGGCCTGGCCGAGGGTGAAAAACTGGATTCGGGCAGTGTTGCTCTTTACGCCGACAATGAAAGCTCCCGGCGAACAATCGACCGGATGCTTTTTCTGGCTGAGACGGAAAAGAATTATTTCGACGGCATGCGCGACTACATCAAAAGCAATCTCGGCTCCGGGGCCCTTGTCAACGGCACGATTGTCTTCGGGCCGCTCGGACTTTATGCCCAGAGTGACATGGATTTCATTGATACTCACGCGTACTGGCAGCATCCAAGTTTTCCCGGCGAGCCCTGGGATGCCGGTAACTGGCTTATAAACCAGAAACCCATGGTGGATTATTCCGACGAGGCCACCATCTTCAATCTGGCTGCGTCGCGTCTGGCTGACAAGCCATTCACGCTAAGCGAATATAATCATCCCGCACCCCTTGACTCACAGGCTGGGTGTGTTCCTTTAATCGCTTCTTTTGCCGCAATTCAGGATTGGGACGGAATATGGCTTTACACTTATAGCCACAGCTCACATGAGTGGGATCGCGAATATATGAACAGCTATTTCGATGTCGATACGAATCCTGCCAAGTGGGGCTTCATGCGGGCCGGGACGGCTATTTTTCGCAACGCCGGCATTCAGCCGTTGAGCGGCGTCTCGTTAATATCATTGACCGGCTCCGAAGAAATGCTTTCAGCGCTGGCCGATCTGCATCTCAGGCATGATCGTGACATGTTCGACGTCCTGGCCGAGCGAGCTAAAATCGCCCGCTACGAAATGCTCAAAACACAATTCGTTTCGACTTTTGCCGGCCAGAGTGCTACGAAAGAACCTGATGGTTCGGATCCCGTGCTAGACTGGTTTGTCGAAAGGAGCAATGGATTCTATGCTGTGTGGGGATCGTCCGCCTGGGCGTTTGCCGGGCACGCGAACCGGTATGAAGCGTCTACTGCCGGCCGGATATCCGTGACATCGCCCGGTTTTGTTGCTATGACAGTCACTGCCCTGGATGATTCAGCAGTCAACGAGAGTCAAAAGATTCTGATTACTGCCTGTGGCCGGTGCGAGAATACCGGCATGATTTTCTCGGATGACCGCCGGACAGTGGGACGGAACTGGGGCGGGCCGCCGGTTCGCATCGAGACAGTTGCCGGGACGGTTGCTCTGCTGGCGGAGCAATGGAAGTGCCAGGCGCTCGGCCTGGACGGAATGCCGAAGCGTGATGTGCCGGTTGACAATGGAGCAATTAAGCTTTCGCCTGAATACGAAACGATGTGGTATCTTTTGACACGATAGATAAAATGAAAGGAAAATCGATGAATAAGGCGGGATATTACTTTGCCGTTCTGGCTGTCGTTTTAGGTTTTTTTCCGATGTGTTCCGAAAAATCATTCGCGGCAGAGCAGGTTCTTTTCGAGTTTGGCGGCGATTTCGACGTAAGCTCGGTCGTTACCAGCGACGCAAAGGTCACGCTGGCGGAAGGGCGATTACGAATCGAGACGGGACATGCACAAACCTGGCCGGGCGTTACTTTAAAAGCGCCGAACGAGAAGTGGGATTTGTCCGGCTATGAGTATATATCAATCGGTGTCAGGAATATTACGGACGAGCCGGTGACGGTTAGCTGCCGTGTGGATAATCCCGGCGCCGACGGCAGCAAAAATTGCATGACCGATAGCATTACTCTAGCAGGTGGAGAGCAGGGGACTCTGACGGTGAATATTTTCCCTGTGCCCTGGAAACTATCGGAGCCGCTTGAGCTTGTCGGCATGAGGGGATACCCTGTTCATGCAGGTAAAGTCGATACGTCGAATATCACTCAGATGCTTTTCTTTGTCACCAGACCGGGCATTGACCATGTGTTCGAAATAGGAAATATTCGTGCCGGTGGTAAAGTGACGATTCTGGATGCGAAAACTTTCTGTCCTTTCATCGACGAGTTCGGCCAGTTTATCCATAGAGACTGGCCGGGCAAGATTCATTCTGTTGATGATCTGAAAGAGCAGGTTACAACAGAAAAAAATGACCTTGCCGCTCATCCGGGGCCACAGGATAGAAATAAATATGGCGGCTGGACCGCCGGGCCACAGCTTAAGGCAACGGGTTTGTTCCGCGTGGAGAAATACAAGAGCAAATGGTGGCTCGTCGATCCGGAAGGCAGGCTGTTCTGGTCGCACGGCACCGATTGTGTTGGAAGCACAAATGCCACGCCCATCAGCGGCCGCGAGCATTATTTTCGCAGTCTCCCGGAAGAAGGCTCTGAGTTCGCTCAGTTTTATTGGGGCGGCTCATGGGCACCGCATGGTTATTATAAAGACCACTCGCCTTATAAGACTTATGATTTCAGCCGGGCCAATTTCCTGCGCAAATACGGAAAGGACTGGGCCGCAGCATTTGCCCAGATAACACACAAGAGACTGAAAAGCTGGGGCATGAATACCATCGCCAACTGGTCGGACCGTGACATTTACCTGATGCGAAAAACGCCGTACGTATGTACGATAAGCTACAATTCAAAGACGCTGGAAGGCTCGGAAGGCTACTGGGGTAAGTTCTTTGATGTATTTGATCCGAGTTTTCGCGAGGCGCTCCGGCAACGATTGGAATCCGAGAAAGGCAGAGCAATAGGCGATCCCTGGTGCATCGGCTACTTTGTCCATAACGAGCTTGCCTGGGGCGACGAAGTGTCGCTGGCGTTGGCTACGCTGAAATCGCCCGCTGAACAACCGGCCAAGAAGGTTTTTCTTGAAGATTTGAAGGTTAAGTACAAAACGATTGAAAAACTCAATGAGGTCTGGGGAACAAATCATGCCACGTGGGATGCTCTTTTGCGGAGCGCACAAACGCCAGATAAAGAAAAGGCGTGGGTCGATTTGACGACATTTTATACGAAAACAGCGGAGACCTACTTCGGCGTCATTCGTGAAGAGCTTAGCAAATACGCTCCGAACGAGCTATATATGGGCTGCCGGTTCGCGTGGGTAAACGATCGTGCGGCGCTTGCCGCTGCGAAGTTCTGCGATATCGTTGGCTATAATCGTTACAACTACAGCGTTGCTGAGCAACGTTTACCCGATGGAATCGACAAACCTATCATTATCGGCGAGTTTCACTTCGGCGCGCTGGATCGAGGCATGTTCCATACCGGTCTGAAAAAGACAGACGACCAGCAGGACCGTGCCGAAAAATACAAAAGCTACGTTCAGGGAGCGCTGCGGAATCCGTATATCGTTGGGACGCACTGGTTCCAGTACAAGGACCAGGCGACGACCGGTCGCGGAGACGGCGAAAATTATCAGATAGGTCTGATCGATATTTGCGACAAGCCATATCCTGAAACGATTCAAGCCGTTCGCGAAGTCGGCTACAACCTCTATGAATATCGGTTACAAAGCGATTGATTTCAGTTAAAGATTCCGCTATTTTTACTCGCCGGGGCTTGGAATGGCTGCGTGCCAGTTTTCCGGTTCATTCCAGCCTGCTGGATGTCCGAGCGGATCATTGGTTGCAAGCGAGCTACCACCGCCATCGGTTGTCAGATACCATGTGTCACTGTACTCGAAGCGTAATATTGCCGCATCCAGAGGCTCTGGAAGGCTAAGGACAATCTTCTCGCCGCCGTTACTCAAGTTGCCGGAATATTCGCCGGCAACGTTGATGCCCGTACCGTAGGTAGACTGGAAGGAGGTAATGTCACTGACCACTACAACAAATCGGCCGGCTTCGAGAGTCATCGGTGGAAAAACAAAGTTAATGCCGTTGCTCAAACGAACTCCGGTTAAGTCCAGAGTTGTATCGCTGATATTTTGCAGCTCAATGTAATCTAATTTGCTGCCGGCTGATGCGTGGTACATCAGCTCTGTCACGCGCAGGCCGTTCAGAAGAGACATGACATTTGGGTATGGGAAATCATTGGCTGCCGTCGTAATGATACCGTCAAGCTCGGCACTAATGAGCAGGTCGGAACTGTTCAATGAGCCGTTCAGGCCCTGAATGGCCAATATATTCTTGTCCCTTTTGATGTTGGACAAAAAGGCGGAGATGTCGATATCCTCTAAGTCTACGGCGGCCGAATCCGGATGGTCGGTGCTGCCCTGAGAGTTCCAGGCCGGTGTGCCGTTGAAATTACGTCTTGCCACTTCAACACCGTTCAGGTAGGCGACAAAACCGTCGTCGTACCGGACCTTCAGCATCAGCCCGGTGAGTCCGTCCACATCGTCGGGGCCAAGAGTAAATGGGATACGGATATAGCAGGTGGTATTCGTGTTATACATTTGTTGCTGCAGGTCGATACTCAGGTAGTTCTGATAGCCGGAACTCCTTTCATAACCGATTCCGCCGGGACCGCCTGTGACTTGCTCCCATGACGAGTCGTCATATTGAACGGTTGTCCATTGCTGGCCGATATCTTCGGTCGGGACCAGCACGCGTTTATCCGCATTCTCTGGCACAAAGTTGATAATTGAAACAGTAGCCTGCCCGCTTGAAGGATTCGAAACGCCGGGTGTCGGAAGCTCGAAGAACTCGAAATATTCGCCGCCGTCGGGCGCCCGGCCATAAGAGACATCGGTGGTTTGCGGCCCATAGATTAATTTGTCGATTTGGTTGAGCCCGGCGTCGAACAATCCGATCATTTCATTGTCGGCGGAGAGCCTGAAATCCAAATGACCGGGCCGATTGCTATTGTCGGCATCAAACACGGCAAAGTCTTCTCCGGCAATGAAGCTCAATGGACCGAGCGGATATTTAACAGGCTGAGTGACCGGATTATCGGTCAGGTACAAGCCGGTCAAATCGACCGGTGTAGCTTGAGGATTATACAACTCGATAAAATCATCTTCGAATAGCACAAGACCGTCGGCAAGCCATTCGTTAATTTTTAGTGCTCTCGGATCACCGAGCGGCTGAGCAATATTTACGCTACCAAAGGTCGGCACAGTCAGAGTCCATTGACCATCGTTTCCAATTCTACCGATGGATAAGTCGGGCAATTGCATGCCGAACTCGACCGAATCGAGCAGTTTACCGCCTCTGTCGTAAAGATAGAGGGATTCGCCATCAGCGTTAAGGGCGAAGCCCAAATGTATGCCGGCGCTTGTTGTGTCGGAGTCGGCGTAGAGAACCTTGTATTCTCCCGGCCGGATGGATGTCCCTGATGGGAGGACGAATTTCTTCTGCTCGTCCGGATTATCTGTGATGCTCACGCCGGCCAAGCTCATCGAAGTGGGGCCGTCATAATACAGCTCTATCAAGTCGGGGAAGCTCCCGCCCCTGTCGAGGGTCGTGCTGTTAACGGCAAGCACTTCGTTGATTACGAGCTTCGAATAAGATGTGTCAATGGTCCATGTGCATGATGCGGTCGGCTTATCTTCGCTTTGCCAGATGCCTGCCGAGTTTTTGCCGATAACGTAAACGGTATAAGTCTGGCCGTTGACGAGATTATTCAGGACGATGGGCGTATCGACCGGCAGCTCTTCGCTCCAGGGTTCGTTGTTGAGACTGTATTTGTGATGCGTGATGCCGGGACCGCCGACGATTAGCTTGGCATCCGTATGATATGTGATTTCATCTGGCTCACCGCAAATTGCTGCTCCGGCTGGTACATAAGCGCCCATATCCAGATCGCATGGGCCAGTGCCTATTGCCGGCGAACCGTCTTTTAAATGAAAGTCTGTTCCCTCATCGAGAAAAACCGGGTCGGCGTCAATATTGCCGACGCCGTAAGAGTGCCACTCGGCCGGAAGTATCGAGTTGTTGACGGACAGAATGGTTAATTCGTCAATGCCTTCGAGAGTCAAGGGAGTATTCCAGAAAATGTTGCCGTCTAAGTATGCTCCCTGGCCGGGACGCCTGCCCGGAAGGCCGAGCTCGAAGTATATGGCCACTCCAAGTGTATTACATACCGTGTTGTTTACGAATGTGAGATAGGCTTCATTCTTGACCTGGGCTATGTGGTCGTTGTTATAGAAGATATTGCGGGCCATTACGTAGTGTTTCGCGGCACCGGCGGAAATTATATTCGACTCGCCCGATGCCCGGTTAAGCTCGTCCTTGATATAATTCATGAAGAGATTGCCCTCTATATGGGCATCGCATTCGAGATCGAGGGCATCATCGCCGCCGCCCATGAAGATATTGTTCATAATCTGCGGGATGGGATCAGGGCGTGAAGTTCCGTCGAAGTCTATAGCATCGTTATGGCCGGGAGTTGTTCCGAAGATGTTGTTCTCGATTATAAACTGACCGTCTGCGGGTATGCTGCTGCCCCAGATGTGCTCGGTGCGATTATCTGTGGACGTTTGTCCCGATGGGCAGGTATCAGTGAAGATAGAGTTTCGTACGATCAGTGATGAATTTTTGGAAATGATACGTTGAAGAGTCGTGTTATCGAATGTAATATGATCGAGCAGGAGGTTGGAGTTTTCCAGACCTACCATGCCATTATCTGTTCTCCCATATTCGATCACCGCAAAACTGATACGGTTGTCCTGCATTGTGTCGACGAATTGAATACCGTTCCACGTTCCGCCCGCTTCAGGCGTGCGAGTGAACCGAATAAGTTCGTATTCTGTGCCCTCGGCGACAAGGCGACCCTTTATGCTCATTTTTGCATCCGGATCGAAAAATATTGTCGTGCCGGGCAATATGGTCAGAGTAGAGCCGGGCTGTACGGTCAGCTCACCGGTGATGCGGTAGGGGCCTTCCTGCGGCATCCAGACGGTGTTTTCTGTGAGCGAGTCTTCGGGCAGCTCAGTCTGTGCTCTCTCAAACCATGTGTAACCCTGATCGGTGACTGTCAAATCCGGATCAGGATCGGCGGCGGGATCACCCGCGTTTATACACGGTGACGTCTCGGAAAGCCTATAGTCATGATTGGCCTGATCGACGAACACCGGGCTTGCGTTCAGGTTGCCGGTGCCGGGCCATGGTTCACCGAATATGTCTGAATAGCTGATATGGATATCTGATTCGATGTACGGACTCTGGACGTCTACCGGATCGGTGGCGTCGATTATCGAGTTGGTCACGTTGTAGATAATGGTGCCGCTCGCAACGCCGTATTTGTTGTGTGACTGGATGCCGACGTCACTATGTCCGGCAGCTTTGGTGGCAACTATTGTAGAGTGGTCGATGTTGACGATAGCGGTAGCGCCTTCGAGTGTCTTGGTTGCGATAGTAGCGATGGTCGGGTCTTCTGGAGCCTTGTTATTCTCGACCACGAGACAGTAATTGATATCCACTTCGCCGCCGTAAATACTGATGCCCTTGTCCTTACAGTCACGGACGATGAAATCCTCTATCGTGACTTCGGAGCCAAGAGTGTCGATGCCGTCATCATCCATATTGGCCGCCACGCCGTGAATTAAAGT
>JAFGPJ010000030.1 GCA_016936275.1 Sedimentisphaerales bacterium | reverse complement strand
GGCCGGGTTGGATTCGAACCAACGTAGGCTCACGCCAACGGGTTTACAGCCCGTTCCCTTTAGCCACTCGGGCACCGACCCAATCGTCAATAGCTGCCGATCTATAGTATCGCGGTATTAAAGCCGAAAAATAATGTATTGTCAACCGTCAAAAGATAAAAAATCGAGCCAAATTCAGGTCAACATTATTTAGCACCCAGACCTGTGCTGGGGCTTGAAAAAACAAAGCCAATTTCTGTATCGGCAGGACGGTTCATCGTTTATAATGCGGGGATTATACAAGAAAGACAATTAGCTTCGGACGATGACATTCGACATACGATATACGCAATACAGAATACGAGAAATGAGAATATGACTGATGCATCTTATCAAAAGTGTATAAATCCTAACTGCGGGGCGGAATTTGACTGCGGCCAGGCGATGTTCAAATGTCCATCCTGCGGTGAATTGCTGGATATCCGCTATAATTGGGACGAGATTTATGTCCCGAGCAAAATGAGCGAATTCGCAAAGCGCTGGGCGACCAGGGATAATCCGCTGGATTTCTCCGGCGTCTGGCGGTTCCGCGAACTGCTGAACTACTGCGAAGACGAAAACAAAGTCACAATCGGCGAAGGCCAGACGATCCTGCAGCAAAACGACGCCGTGGCTGAATACGTCGATATGGAAACCGGGTGTTTGTTTCTGCAATACGAAGGGCTGAATCCCTCTGGCTCATTCAAGGACAACGGGATGACCGCAGCGTTCAGCCATGCGAAAATGGTCGGCGCAACATCCAGTGCGTGTGCATCAACGGGCAACACTTCGGCATCCGTCGCATTGTATGCTCATAGCTGCGGCATCAAATGCACGGTCTTTATCGGATCGGGACGAATCGCCTTCGGCAAGCTCAGCCAGGCGATGGATTACGGTGCCCAGACGATTCAAATACTCGGTGACTTCGACGACTGTATGAGACAGGTCCAGGATGTCTGCACAAAACTCGGATTGTACCTGTTAAATTCGCTCAATCCGTTCCGGCTCGAAGGGCAGAAGGCCATTATGTACCGGATCATCGAGGGACTCGGCTGGGAAGTGCCGGACTGGATCATAGTGCCCGGCGGGAATCTCGGCAACTCCAGCGCCTTCGGCAAGGCCTTCTCTGAATTGAAACAACTGGGCTTGATAGATCATGTGCCGCGAATGGCGATAATTAACGCTACAGGCGCAGACACTTTGACCGACCTGGTCAATAACAAGAAGCTCACGTGGAATGACGGTCACGTTGACCAGGCAATCATTGACAACTATTACGCCGATTTAACGGCCCGAAATTTTTCGCCGCACACCTGTGCTTCGGCGATAGAAATATCCCGGCCGGTCAACCTGAAAAAATGCCTGCGGGCGATCGACATCTGCGACGGCGTCGTTCGAGCAGTCACGGACGAAGAGATTCTCGATGCCAAGGCGCTTATCGGCAAACACGGTCTTGGGTGTGAGCCGGCTTCGGCAGCAACTATCGCCGGCTTAAAACACCTGCGGGCCGAAGGTCTGATCGACGCCGACCAGCGGGTCGCCTGTGTTTTGACGGGACATGCGTTGAAGGACCCGGACAGGACGGTCAACTATCACAAGGACAAACAGGGAAAGCTCAGCAACCCGCCGATAGAGGCCTCGAACGACCTCGATGAAATTCTAAAGCTGATTAAATGAGTGGCCCGGCAAAAGTGCAGGTACTTAATATTGTACCTGCCTGCGCTTGGCGGAAACGGCATCCGAGTATCTTTTAATCCGGGACAGCAGCTTGGTGACATCACCATGTTGGCCGTCGGCGGCATAAGATTTGACCAGCAACCGCTTTAGTTCTTCGTCGAAATATCTGTCGAGCATACTGTGGTGAATCCGGCCGAGGTTCTTTATCTTCAGACGCCTGTTGGTAACATTGCGTGACATCCGGTGCAGGTCTATAACAGCGTATTCATATTCACTGGCGTTTTCGGTGATGTAAATGTGCCAGATGTACAGGTCCGGCAGGCAAATATTCAAATCATGAATTTTGCGAATGAATGCTGCCAGGCCGGTTACGATTTTTTCCTTTTGCTGTTGCTGGAAACCGGCCCAGTTCTTCCGGATAAAATCGGTCAGGCACTGGGACTGAAGCTCTTCGGTGACAAAGAAAGAGCTGTTTTCGATGCCGTATTTTATTTTTTCACCGAAACACACGGGACGATAAGTTTCTATGCCGTTATCGAGAAGCAGCCTGGCATTTTCCCATTCGTACCGGCCTTGCGAGCACGGCCGGCCGATATTACGCCAACTGAATAACATGTCTTTGAAATGTGGATGAGAAAAACGCTTCATGAAAAACCGTTTTTTATGCGAATCCGGGCCGAGGCTGAACGTGACGACGTTCCGTTTCTTATTAACGCCGATTGTTTTTGCCTCCAGGTTCTCGAAAAAATCTTCGAACGATTTAAGATCGAAATCGGCAAAAAAATCCGACCATGAATCTGCAAAAACTATTCGTTGCACTCTGTGTTATCCTTAATATGAATATGACTGTAATTACCTCTCATAGCCCGGCTGGGTATGGAGAATTTCTATGAAAGCCAGCATATTGCCCAGCGGAACGTCACCCTCGACAGCGTGCGCCGGAGCGAAGATGTATCCGCCGTCGGCGCCGGCGTCCAGGAGCTTTCTCGTTGCGTTGATTACATCTTTGAGAGAACCGTACGGCAGCGTTCGCTGCGTGGAGAGTCCGCCGTGGAATGCGAGCCGGCACCGATACCTTTTAAGAATGCCGAAGACGTCCATGACCTCCGGCTGGAACGGATTAAAGCAATCCAGCCCGATGTCAATCAGGTCGTCAAAAAGCTCGTCCACTTTGCCGCACGAATGGATGAAAACGCATTTGCCAGCGTCACGAACCAGCGAATACATCCGTTTCAATTCGGGGTAGATGAACTGTCGCCAGAGCTTTGGCCCCATTTGCAGGCCCGTCTGCTGGCCCCAGTCGTCGCCGAAATATACCGCGTCGATATCGTATTTCAAAGCTTCGGTGAACTGGGCGATGTTATAGTCGGTTATCGAACGCAACAACCGGCGCACGAAATCGGGATGGTCCAGGAAATCCATCATCAGGTTCTCCATCCCACGAAGCGTCCAAGCCCGTTCGTACAGCGAAAACCCGATTTTGAAGACCCGGAAACAATCGGCATATCGGATCAGTTTCTCGGGAATGTCGGCAAAAAAGCGGCTGTTCAGAGGATCGGGAAAATCGTAGCCTCGAAGTGTCGGCTCCGGCAAAACGCAGCCTTCGACTACGCCAATATCCTTATCCACGCTGCGGTCCCAGATGACACCGAAGACGTCGCGAAAACGGTCGTTACCGAGATCGGTAAAAAAACCCATGTCACTACCCAGCTTGACAAAATGGTTATCCAGAACCTGCTCCAGGTCATCTCGCCTGAAATGCTTTCGCAGATTCTCGGCCGCCTCAACGGTAAAATTACAGTGCCACGGAACATACGGCACCCGCTGTCCCTCAATCGCCAGTCTGACTACCTGCCTCTTATTCATTGACCGGTTCCGAAACTATGTCAATCTCAAAGCCGTCCTCAGGAGAAGATGAAATTTCGTCCATAGCTTTTGCAGTCAGGCCGCGAAAGCAAATGTCGTCGCCGAAACGCTCGATTACGACGTTATGCAGGCCGACAGCTTGCGACAACTCGTCCATCGGCCTGGTTATACCGATGCTGCTCTGGGACCCGAGTATCTTGGGGGCGATGTAAACGACGATTTCGTCGGCAAGGTTCTCCTTCAGGAACGATGTCAATATTGTGGGCCCGCCTTCGACGAGTAATTGAGATATGCCGCGGTCACTCAGCTCGGCAAGCAGAAAATGCAGGTTGGAACGGCCGTGTGTTTCCGGGTAGGCAAGCAGCTCGACTCCTTTGTCCGTGAGTTCCTGGGCGACACGGGGACTTTTCCAGAGCGATTGTTGGCTCGTATAAATTATGATCCGGCTTTTATCGACTGTCGAAATTAGTTGACAGTCCAGCGGAATTCTAAGAAAGCTGTCCATTACTATTCTGGCAGGTTTTTTGCCTTTGTCCGGCCGGGGCGTTAATAGCGGATCATCGGCGATTACCGTATTAATACCGACTAAGATTGCCTGGACCCGCCGGCGTAATTTGTGCGCGTCTCTTCTGCTATGCTCATTGGAAATCCACCTTCTGTCATCAATCCCGTCGGCCCACGCGACTTTGCCGTCGATGCTCTGGGCCCATTTCAATGCCACCCAGCATTTACCGGTGGTGGTAAATTTGACGAAAGGGGCGTTAAGCAATTTTGCCTTAGTTTCGCAAATACCGGTATGCACCTCAATGCCGGCCTTGCGCAATTGTTCGATGCCTCTGCCGTTTGCGTGCTCCGACGGATCGATCATTGCGACGAAAACTTTCGCTATGCCGGCCGATATGATTGCTTCCGTGCACGGGCCGGTTTTGCCCTGGTGAGAACACGGTTCGAGAGTGACGTACATCGTAGCACCATACGGCCTGACGCCTAATGTCCGACAGTCTTCGAGAGCGTTGATTTCCGCATGGGGACCGCCGAATTTCCTATGCCAGCCTCTACCGATAATCTGATTGGCTTTTATGATGATGGCACCGACCGCGGGATTCGGCTCCACCGAGCTTATACCCCGCCGGGCCAGTCTCAACGCCATCTCCATAAACTTCTCGTCTTCGATACTCATTTTACAGCATCCTCTTGAGGGTGGGCCAATTGCTTTTTGCCGGGTCCATTTTCTCCAATTCGAGCAAAACTCGGGCTTTTTGTCAAGAAAGTAAATCCGTCCTTAAGTTAAAAGTGCCTAAAGTTAAGAGTGCCTAAATTTGAAAGCGATGCTTTTACACTTTAGTCACTTTAGCTCACTTTAGTCACTTTATTGGATCATTGTCATAAACTGCTTTTCATCTATCACCTCGACCCCGAGTTTCCTCGCCTTGTCTAATTTGCTGCCCGGATTTTCGCCGGCCAGCACAAAATCAGTTTTTTTGCTGACGGAGCTTGATGACTTTCCTCCGGCCTGCCTTATTGCCTGCTCGGCCTGCTGACGGCTGAAATTTTCCAATGTCCCTGTGACAACGATTGTCTTTCCGGCCAGTTTTTTCGAACGCTGGATTTTTGGCTGCTCAGGCCTAACTCCGGCGTCTAATAACTTCTCTATCACGGATTGATTCTCAGGATCGTGAAAATATTCATAAATACTTTTTGCCATCGTCGGCCCGATCTGGTCTATCTCGGCAAGCTCCTCTTCCCCTGCTTTCATCAGGGCGCCCAATGAGCCGAAATGTTCGGCCAAAATTTGTGCTGATTGACCCCCGATATGACGGATTCCCAACGCGGCAATCAAACGCCAGAGCGGGCGAGTTTTGCTTTCTTCTATTGCCTTTATCACATTTGCGGCACTTTTTTCGGCCATTCGCTCCAGCCCGGCAAGCTGGACTTCATTTAATTTATAGAGGTCCGCAAAATTTTCGACCAGCCCGTTCTCTATCAGTTGGTCGATAAGGGCAGGGCCAAGATGCTCAATGTCCATTTGCCCTCGCCCGGCGAAGTATTTCAGGCGTTCCTTCAACTGGCCAGGACAATCCCGGTTAATGCATCTGATATAAACTCCCTCCTCGTCTTTGACTGCGGCTGAGCCGCAAATCGGGCACGTTTTAGGTATCTTAAATACAGGAACGGTCGCCGTTGCTTTTGATTTTACTTCGATAACCTGCGGTATGATTTCTCCAGCCTTCTCGATTACTACAGTGTCACCTTGTCCGACGCCCAGACGCTTCAGCTCGTCGAAATTGTGCAGGCTGGCGCGCTTTACGGTAGTACCCGCTAAAAGCACCGGCGTAAGATTCGCAACCGGCGTTAAAATCCCGCTCTTGCCTACCTGCACGTCGATGGATTCGACAACCGTCTCGGCCTGCTCGGCGGCGAATTTGTAGGAGATGCACCACCGAGGCGCCCGGCCGGTAGCGCCGAGGATGTCCCGCTGGTCGAAGCGGTTGATTTTTATGACCATGCCGTCGATCTGGTAATCGAGTGACGATCGTTTCTCGCTGAAGCTATCACAAATCTCGATGGCTTCGTTAATATCTCTTGCTTTTTTAATGTTGGGATTTACAGGCAGGCCGAGTTTTTTGAATCTCTGAAGGCTCTCGTAATGATTTGCAGCCAACGGTTCAGAAACCTGGCCGGTCGCGTAAGCGAAAAAGGACAGGTTTCTTGCAGCGGTGATTCTTGCATCAAGCAGCTTCAAAGAGCCTGCCGCAGCATTTCGCGGATTGGCAAAAGGCGGCTCGCCCGCCTCGGCGCGGAGTCTGTTGAGTTCTACAAAGGAGCTTGTGGGCATATAAACTTCGCCGCGGACTTCAAGCACGGCGGGTATTTTGCCGCTGTCCATCAATACGAGCGGTACCGCCCTGATTGTGCGCACGTTGGCAGTGACGTCGTCGCCCACCTCGCCGTTGCCGCGGGTCGCAGCGGTGGTAAGAATCCCTTCTTCATAGCGAAGGCTTATTGCAAGGCCGTCGATTTTCAGCTCGATCACATAATCGTAATCCTGACTACCGAGTTGTTTTTTTACTCTCTCATCGAACGCCCTTAGCTCATCAGAGTTGTATGTGTTATCCATGCTCAGCATCGGAACGGCGTGCCTGACGGTGGCGAAACCTTCCAAAGGCCTCTCGGATACACGCTGAGTCGGCGAATCTGGAGTTATTAATTGCGGATTCGCCGCCTCCAGCTTTTTTAGCTCGGCAAAGAGCTTGTCGTATTGCCGGTCGCTTATCTTAGGCTGATTGAGCACGTAATAGCAGTAATCGTGCTGGCGAATCACCTCACGAAGCCGCTCAATTTGTTTTCGTACATCCTTTGCCATAACGGCTTAATTTATACGCTGTTTCAGCACATTTTGCAAGTTTTGTAATATACAAATCCTCCAAAGAAAAACTTTCCAGACGTGAAATAATCTTGAACTAATACTTAGATTAAAGTAAAATACCGCTTATAGAGAGATCGAAAATATCTTTTATTCAGTCCGGTAGGCTGAAAATAAAAGGAGGCGAGACAATGCAAAGCAGTAAAGCATTTATTTTGATAATATCTGTTCTGCTCTTGGGTGTTCTGCATCAATCCGTCCACGCATTTACGTTCGATTACTACACGACAGCTAATGCCCTGGCTGAAGTCGGTTGGTACGACTCTTATTTTGGCTTAGTCGCAGCCTATGACTATCAAACTAAAGAAACCAAAAATTCTCGATCTTATGCTACGGCCTATTTTGATGAAATCCAGTATATGGGCAATGTCGGGATGTCCGCTTTGGCGTATGCTTCTGTCGAGCCGAACGAAGTGATTCTGTCCGGCGAAATTACCGGTTCCTACGAATTCGACGTTGGATGGGAACTCATGGAGTACTTTTACCAGGATGCCAACAGCACAGTAGAAGGACTGCTTCGAATTGATGAATTTCCCGCCGGAGCACCATGCAGTCTGCAAATAGATATTTCATTTCCGAATGATACATGGAATGCTCCGCGGGCATGGCAACTTTACATAGAGAGTTCTACGGATTATTTTGTTGCCGGCCATGATGATCTCGGAGACTTTGGCGCACGCTCCGGCACCCTTGATGCTTATGCCGGGGAGGAAATCTATGTCTTCCTGTATTTTGCCGCCGGTGGCTATGCCGACCACGATATCGAGGGACTGGGAGATGGTAAACTCAAAATAAATGCAACTCTTACAGCCACAAAAAAGTTTATAGCAAAGACCTATGGTCCCACACCTGCTGTCGGCGGTCCTTATAAAGACACGTGGATTAGCCTTAGCTGGTCGCCGGGGGATACTGCAATTTCGCACGATGTGTATTTCGGCATCAGCTATGACGATGTAAACGATGGAACCAATGATACATTTCAAGGCAACCAGGCCGCAACGTCTTTTATCGCCGGTTCTCCCGGCTCTCCCTATCCGAATGGTCTTGTTCCGGGCACAACTTATTACTGGCGAATCGATGAAGTCGATGCAAGCGGCACAAAGCACAAGGGCGACATCTGGAGCTTCTGGATTCCCCCCAAGACTGCTTATGATCCTAATCCCGCTGATTACGCCGAATTCGTGGAACTGGACGCGGCTCTTAGCTGGGTACCAGGCTTAGAGGCGAAATCGCACACTGTTTATTTCGGTGACAATTTCAACGACGTCAACAATGCCACCGGAGGCCTCTCACAGGAATCTGCGACCCATACCCCCGACCTGCTTGAACCGGAGAAGTTTTATTACTGGCGGGTAGATGAGGATGACGGCGTCGCCACGTACAAAGGCGAGGTCTGGAGCTTTTCGACTCTGGGCGCCGTCGGAAGTCCGAATCCATACAATGGCGCCGAAAATATAAAGCAGACAGCAATG
>JAFGPJ010000266.1 GCA_016936275.1 Sedimentisphaerales bacterium | reverse complement strand
GCGCGGATTATCGCTTGTAACGAATACGAAATCACCCAGCTCTTCGGCGACTCTGGCCATGCGGGGGCGTTTGGTTCTGTCCCTGTCCCCGCCGCAGCCGAAGACGACACGCAATTTACCTTTGCACAGCGGCTTTAACGTCGTAAGGACATTTTTCAAAGCGTCGTCAGTATGGGCGTAATCTATAATTACGGAAAAGTCACCTCCGTCAATTTTTTCCAATCGGCCGGGGACACCTTTTAAAGCGGACAAACCTGCCGTGACGGTATCCAGCTCGAAACCGGCCGCGAGGCACAAGCCCGCAGCGGCCAGGCAGTTGCTTACATTATAAAGGCCGAGCAAAGGAGTTTTTACAATCGAGGACTTACCGGCATATTCAAGAGCGAAAACCGTCCCTGTTACATCCATCGACTCGATTTGTGCCATGAGATCGGCTTTGTCCTCAATTGAGTACCATAGCTGTCCGGCACAAATTTGTCCGGCAATAAATTTGGTTTCGGGAGATTGTTTGTTCAACACCGCTACGGAGTCCGGAACAAGTGCCGAAAAGAGTCTGGTCTTGGCGGCTAAATAATCTTCTTTGGTTTTGTGATAGTCCAGATGGTCGCCTGAAAGGTTAGTGAAGGCGGCGGCTTTTAAGTTTATCTGTGCCAGCCGGTTTTGGGAAAGGGCATGGCTGCTTGCCTCGATTACCATATATTTTGCGCGGTTTTCGACCATCTGTTTTTGTTTGGCGGCGATGTCCAGACAGTCGGGCGTAGTTAAAGGGGCTTCGTGAATGCTGCCTGAGCATGTGTCATACATGACAGTGCCGATAAGACCGCACTTGTAGCCGGCCTGGCGGATTATCGATTGAACGAGAAAAGCGACGGTGGTTTTTCCGTTTGTGCCGGTGACGGCCAGATTAATTAACTTTGAAGCCGGGTTACCTGCGGAAGCCTGAGCAAGAATCGCCGCTGCCTCTGTGGTGTCATCGACGATTACCGATTCATGCCGGGCATTTCGTGCCGGGTGTTGCTCATCGTTTTGACAGACGATGTATCTAGCCCCGTTGGCGAGGGCCTGGTCGATAAAGTCGTGGCCGTCGTAAGCGGTGCCTTTAACCGCGACGAATATATCTCCGTCTTTTACAAGCCGCGAATCGGTTCGAATATGTGGGCCATTTTCCGGCCCAACTAAAGTCAACAACTCGTCGAATGTCATGGTTTTCTGTTGTGTGCTCATGCAATCACCATAGCTTATCTATATATCGGTCGAATACGGGATATCTTAGGCTAAAAGGCCGAATAATGCAACAGGTACGCCTAAACTCCGGCGAAAACGAAAAGTTGCGCATGTTTAATTTTCTGCTTCTCGAAATTATGATGGCGAAAGTTTATGATTTTGGCCTATAATAACCTTTACCAACAATAATTAAGAAAGGAATTAGACGATGAAAAATAAATGTGCTCTAAATGTTTGGTTGGTTTTTGCTGTAATTGCCTGCCTGATCTGTCCGAGTTTTGCCGGCTCGGAGGCGGATTCTGACGATAAGGAATATTTTGCCGTATTCATGGAGGGTAAAAAGATCGGTTATTCTATCCAGAGCCGGGACATCTCTGACGGAAAGGTGACCACTTCCGAGCAGGTCAATTTGACCATAAACCGGGGCGGCATGTCAGTGACGATAGAGATGACCGAGACCAGCATCGAGACGACAAAGGGCGAGCCTTTGGGCTTTGAAGTGACACAAAAATTAGGCGCTATGGCTATGAAAGTGACCGGGCAAATTGACAAGCAGGGCCAGGTATCTTTGACCACGTCTTCGATGGGGGCTGAGCAGAAGAGCACGCTTCAATGGCCTCAGGGCGCGCTGATGGCAGAAGGCCTGCGCCTGCTGGAGCTTAAAAAAGGATTGAAAGAAGGTACACAATATTCGGTCAAGATATTCAGTGCCGGAATCATGCAGGCGGTCGATACTAAAATAAGTATCGGCCCCGAACAAAGCGTCGATTTGCTCGGACGCGTGGTCAGCCTGAGAGAAGTCACCACGACTCTTGTTATGCCCGGAGCCGGCGAGATTGTCAGCACGGGTTACGTTGACCGGGAACTGAAAATGCAAAAGAGCATCGTGCCGATTGCAGGGATGCAGGTTGAGATGGTTGCCTGCGCCAGGCAGTTCGCGCTGGGAAAGAACGAGGTGCTGGAATTAATCGATAAGATGTTTCTTAAGAGTCCTGAGCCGCTGAGTAATCTCGCTTCGACAAAATCCATCACTTATGATTTGAGCGCTGTAAAAGAAGATGCCGACTTTACGATACCATCCAATGATAATCAGAAAGCACAAAAGCTCGATAACGGCAAAGTAATCCTCAAGGTCGAGCCCGTCGCCGCACCGAAGGGAGTGAAGTTTCCTTATAAGGGCAAAGATAAGGCGATCCTGGAGGCTATGGAGCCCACGAGATTTCTCCAGAGTGACAACGAGCAGGTTATCGCTCTTGCGCGCCGTGCCGTGGGCAGTACCAAAGATGCGGCCGAGGCGGCCAGGAAAATCGAGGCGTTTGTAGGGGACTACATCGAGAACCGAAGCCTGTCGGTCGGTTACGCATCGGCGGCGGAGATTCTCGTCAGTAAGCAGGGCGATTGCTCGGAATTCGCGGTCCTTACCGCCGCGATGTGCCGGGCCGTCGGGATACCGGCCCAGGTTGTCGCCGGCGTGGCGTACGTCGATGACTTTCTCGGCAATCGAGGCTTCGGAGGACATGCCTGGACGCAGGCGTATATAGGCGGCAAGTGGATCGGCCTTGATGCGTCTTTCAAAGGCGCCGGGCGTGGCGGCTATGACGCCGGCCATATCGCTTTAGCCGTTGGCAACGGCGAGCCGGGCGACTTGCTCAGCCTTGCTCCTACGCTGGGGCAGTTTAAAATCGACAAAGTAACGGTCGAAAAATGATATAGCCCGGCAGCAATTTTTATTCGAACTGTATGTCGGTCAGGATGAATTCGACGCTGCTGTTTCCGTTGTAGGTATTGATTTGCGGCTGGTAAGCGATATTGAAGAATTCGCTCTCCAGCAGCTTTTTCTCCAGCTTTCCGAATCGAAATCCGATACAGCGTATCGCCGCGGTGTTATCGGTTATTGCGAGCTGTAAGTGTTCGCGGCCCGAGCCGACTCTTCTGGGCGGCGAGGCCAGGCGCACTCCTTTGGTAGCAAATGTCGGTTCCGGATTGCCCTGGCCGAAGGGGCCGAGCAACTGCAATTCGTTGACCGTTTCAATGCGAAACGTCTCCAGCGGAACCTCCGCGTCGATATGAAGTTTGGCTTCCACGTCGTTTTCGTTCAGGTTTTCTCTGGCATAGTCTTCGAGCTTTGCGGCGAACTGCTCTATCTTTTCTGTTTCGATTCTGATGCCGGCGGCCATTTTGTGTCCGCCGAAGCTGCTTAGATGCTGCGAGCAGGCCCTGATAGCGCTGAGCAGGCAAAAGCCCGGGATTGAACGGCCGGAACCCTGAGCAATGCCGTTTAGCGCGTCGGCGGAGTTAATCATAATCGTCGGGCGATAAAATTTGTCCACGATTCTCGATGCGACAATGCCGATTACGCCTGTATGCCAGTTTTCGCTTGCAAGGACGATGCTCTTTCGGTCGGGGTGGTTCAAATCACGCTCGATAATCATTTCGCAGGCCTGCTTGAAAATTTTGCGCTCGCATTGCTGGCGCAGGCTGTTCTGCTCCTTGAGATATTCGGCGATTTGCATTGAGCGAATCGGGGAGTCTGATGTCAGCAATTCCACGGCCAGTCGTGCGTGTCCCATCCGGCCGGCGGCATTGAGCATCGGCGCCAGGCGAAAGCCAATGTGAAAGCTGTCGAGAGAGTGACCTGTTAGTCCAGCCGTCTCGATTAGGGCTTCTATGCCGGAGAGTTTGCAGTCCAGCAGGGCTTTGAGTCCGTAACTGGTCAGGACCCTGTTCTCGCCCCGCAGGTCCACAATATCGGCTATGGTTCCCATCGCCGCCAGGCTGGTTGCGCTGAGCATGAAGTCCCGCAATCTCGGTTCGAGCTTTCGGCCCGGGTTGAATTCGTTGGCAACGGCCCAGGCCAGCTTGAAAGCGACCATCGCCCCGGCGGAATCCTGGTTCGGATAAGCTGCTTCCAATGCCGGATGCACAATTGCTGTTGCCCGTGGCAGCTTTAAGTCGCGCTGGTGATGGTCGGTAATAACCAGGTCGAGGCCAAGTTGTGCCGCAAGCTCCGCCGATTTGAACGCCGTGACGCCGCAGTCGACCGTCACCATGAGTTTGGTGCCGGATTTTGTCAGGGTCTCGATGGCCTCGGTGTTCAGGCCGTAGCCTTCGTCGATTCGATGGGGAATGTAATAATCCACATCGGCGCCAAGCATTGTCAATATCTGCCAGAGAATTGCTACACCGGTTATGCCGTCCACGTCATAGTCGCCATAGACGGTGATTTTTTCTTTGTTCGTAATCGCCTGCTTTAATCGTTGCACTGCCGGTTCGATTCCAGGCATCCGTGCCGGGTCGATCAACTCGGTCAGTTTGGGCCTGAGAAAAACAGAAGCTTCTTCGCTGTCTGTGATTCCGCGATTAATAAGGACCTGTGCCAGAAGAGGCGAGACCCTGAGCGATTTGGCAAGCTGTCGACGGCGGTCGTCCGGCGGCTGGATTACCCATTGTTTATTTTTCATCCGTGCTGAAAGAAGCATTGAAAATCCGTCCTCTTATCCCTTTCGCCATGCGAGCTTTGTTACGCCGCCGTCCCTGTCCTTATTGCCAGCGACGGCGTGCAGCACAAAATCGCCGCCTCGATTTGTTAGCCGGGCCTGGACCCAGCCGACAGCGTCGCTGTCGCTGAAATTATATCCAACCGCCGGAAGGTTTATCAGGTGAATCCCTTCGAATTCGGAGTATCCGTAAACGTGAGAATGACCGTAAACAATCGCCTTGACCTTGCGGATGGGTGCAATCATTCTGAACAGTCGCGGCACGTCCAGCAGGTCGCCGTCGCCGTCCGACAAGGTATGATGAAAGCAGAGAATTGTGGGAGTCTCGTCGGATTCTTTAAGATAATTTTCCAGCCACTGCCTCTGCGCTTTGCCTAATAATCCCGGTACTTTATTGGTATAGAGAAGCGAATCCAGCATAATCAGGCGAACGGGCGTTTTTTCGATAATGGTTATGTGTTTTCCTTTGACGGCAGGCTTTTCTCCGGGAATTTCGTTAAAAACTTTAAGGAAATTTTCCCGGTTGTCGTGGTTGCCGAGCCCCATAAAGACCGGCGTTTTTTCCGCGACCGGACTCAGGAGCTTTTTTAGATTGGCGTAGTCACCTGATTCACCTGTCAGCCGTGCCAAATCGCCGGCGATAAATACTTCATCCGGCGAGGCGGAGATTATCTCCGGCACGACTTTCTCTAAGTTCCGATATGGATAAAATCCGCGGTAATTGTTCTCGACATCCTGGGGGATATGAGTATCGGCCAGAAGCGCCAGGTTGGTTTGTTTTTCATCTGATTTCGTTAAAACCGTGCCGCAGCCGGAGTTGAGAGTAACCAAAGTCCCGAAAGCGGCCAAGCCGGTTTGAATGAAGCTCCTTCTGTTCATCGACTTGAAGAAAATCTCTGCCATCGCATCTTACCTAACCTAAGTCTCTAATTCGTTGTCTCAGTACGTACCTTATATATCAGAAAAAAGTCGTTGAATGCAAGTTTTATCTTTCAAGCTTTAGGAGATTAATCCGCCTTCGGTGGATAAACTGTTATTGTTTGATTTGCAGTTGGCTCCCGAAGGGTTATAATTACGGCATAAATTATCAATATAAGATTGGGAGTTGAAGTTTATCTCATGGATTTGAACATTTTCGATATCGGCGTATTCCTGGCTTTCATCGGTTTTGTTGTTGTTTTCAGTATGTTCAAGAGCCGAAAGGAGAGGACGAGCGAGGATTACTTTCTGGCCGGCCGGGGTTTGAAGTGGTGGCTGATAGGCATTTCAATTGTTGCCGCCAATATCTCGACGGAGCAGTTTGTGGGCATGGCCGGACAGGGGGCGGGGAGCATCGGGCTGGCTGTGAGCAATTGGCAGTTGTTCGGAAGCATCGGCATTGTAATTATTGCATTTACCTTATTGCCTCGCTTTCTCAGAGCGGGTATCTATACCATGCCGGAATACCTGGAATATCGCTACAACTCCACTGCCCGCGCGATTATGGCATTGATCACGGTCGTAATTTATGTGGCTGTTTTGCTTACCGCCGTGCTTTATTCGGGGGGATTGACGCTGCGGACGATTTTCGGTTTGTCGATGAGGCAGGGTGTCTGGTTAATCGGGCTGATAGCAGCGGCATACACTGTCTGGGGAGGATTGAAAGCGGTGGCGTGGGCCGATTTATTCCAGGGATTGGCGTTGCTTATCGGCGGTGTTACTATTTTCTTTCTGGGTTTAAACGCCTGCGGCGGCTGGGAGCAGTTCTCAACCGCCAACACGGACAAGCTGCATATGGTCCTTCCGGCTGACCATGAGGGATTGCCCTGGACGGGGGTATTCGGCGGCATGTGGATTGTGCTGGTTTATTATTGCGGTTTGAACCAGTTTATTGTCCAGCGTAATCTGGCTGCCAGGACGCTCCGAGATGGGCAGCTCGGGGTAATCTTCGCCGGCGCCCTGTGGCTGCTGGTGCCGTTTGCAATTGTAATGCCGGGGATTATGTCTTACCAGCTTTACAGCGGTGAAATGGCCAAGCCTGATGAAGCGTTTCCGATGTTGATTCGAAACCTGGTGCCGGCAGGACTACGCGGGTATATGTTCGCGGCGATTGCCGGGGCGGTAATCAGCTCCCTTGCTTCGATGTTGAATTCCGCCTCGACGATTTTCACGATGGACGTGTATAGCCGGATGTTCGACCGCAATGCTTCGCAGAAACGTTTGCTGCTTCTGGGGCGTCTTATGACGATGGTTTTTGTTGTTGCAGGCTGCCTGCTGGCGCCGATGCTGGACAACGAGAAGTTTGGCGGTGTTTTTCAGTACATTCAGCAGTTTCAGGGATATATCTGGCCCGGCGTGGTGGCGGCGTTTCTGTTCGGCATGATGGTGACAAAAGCACCCGGCGCCGCAGGAGTGGCGGCGTTGATTTCCGGACCGGTTATTTACGGTCTGTTTCAGAAATTTGCCCCGGACGTACATTTCCTGATCCAGGTCGCGGTTACATTCCAGCTCGTGCTGATGATTATGGGATTGATTACTTTCTTCAAGCCATTGGATAAACCGAGGGAATTGCCGGTCCGCCAGGGCGTTGAAATAAAAACCGCGCCTGAAGTAAAACTTGCCGGAACTCTGGTAATAGCGGCGGTCATTGTCTTCTATATTATCTTCTGGTAAAAGTATCTGTAAAATTTATTCTTCCGATGCCGGAATGATATCAAGCTCGGCCATCGAGGCGAATATCTGCCCGTCGAATCCTGAAAGTGCTACGAAGCGGAAGAACCGACCTTCCCTGATTTTTTCGAAAAGAACTTTCTTTTTGTTCCGGTCCTTTGCGAACTGTCCCGTCACCGCGGGCTGGCCCCAGTTTTGACCATCGGGGCTGACGTAAACCTCGTATTTATTGATCCAGCCGTTCGCCATTTCCTGCCGGGGGAGGTACGTGAATCCTTTTATTTCGATGTTCTCCGGAAGCTCGATCTGAAATTCATGGGGATACACCGGGGCGTTGTCACCCCAGGGGGTGTGCCAGATAGTATTCGGATTGCCGTCAATGACGTTGCGGGCTTCGAAGCCCGGCGCTTCGCTGTCGGTCATTGTCAGGCGGGCGGTGCTCAACAAAGAGAGCTTTCTGAAAAGGCCCTGTACAAGTTTGGCGTCAATTCTGCTCTTAGGCGCAAAGGCTTTGCTGTCCATATACTTCAGCAGGCTGTGAAGCATTTGCCTGGCGACGGGCCGCTCGTTAAGATTATTTTCCAGATCGATGCTCGATACGAGCAGTTTACCCTTGCCGATTCTCGCTTCGAAAATTATGCCGAGCCTGCGATTGGTGTTCCAGTCGTCGATGACCTGCACGATGGGGCGAAGTTCTGCCGGGAGTTCATTAAGAATCATGAATTTGGACTTGGTGACAATGTCCCACCATTGCCAGTTGCTGTGAGATTCGGTGGGAAATTGCGCCAGTGCCGGATGTTTCGGGTCGCACAGAATCCCCAGCGTATGCGGCGGCTGCCCGCCCGTCCATTGCGTGTTCCAGAAGATGGTCGTAAACGCCGGCGGAACGTCGCTGTCGATGGAATTCAACGGCGGTATTAGCAGCACTTTTGCGCCGTCTTTAAGGGCTGCTTTTATTTTTTCATCAAAGAGCTCGGCGATGAGCACACCGTTCGGAGGCTGAGTATCGAGCGCAGCCGGATATACCCAGATATCCCATGAGTTTGCGTACGATGTCCCTTCGAGTGATACTTTCAGCACAAGCTTCGCAGGAGCCGCCGCGTTCGCAAGATTCACTTCAATCGTGCCTAATTTAATGCCGTTGCCGAGCGGGATTGTGGTCCGGGCCAATCGTTCGGATGCCAGTTTCCGCCCATCGGAGTAATTGACCGACCAGACGGGGACGGCGTTGCTAATCGAAGCCGGCCCGAAATGTGCTATTTCTATCTCAGCAACAAACGTCTCATCGATAGTCCATGTTCTTTTTTTCATCCGCACCAAAGGGACGGTCTCGCAGCAGTATTGGTGGTGCTCTTTCGCTTCTACGTAGCCTTTCGAGTCCCAGAAGGGATCGAGTATGCCGACAAGGGCGGTTCCCTGACCGGGGAAATCGTGGATATCGAGCAATTGGAATCCGCCGAAACCTGGCGTCCGCAGGGCCGATTCGATCTCCTGCTTGTAAAGCATGGCCTGCAATTTGCCGGAGGCCATAAGGAAATCCTGTGCCTCATCAAGCATGTGGTGGGTGGCGAGCGAATCGCGGAAAATCTCGAAATTCAAGGGGCGAAGCATGCCTTTGTATTTCGGGATTTCCTTAAAGTTCGGATAGACGCACCATTGTCCGATTTCATGGCTGACGATGGGAACATCATGCTCTTTAACGAAGTTGCTGTAGTCTGTCGCCGTCTCCGGGGATTTGGCGTTGAAACGGCTGCTCAGGCCGGCGCCCCACTGGTGGCCACGAGGGGCCGGCGTGCTGTCGTACTGGTTTTCAGGGATGATGGGCCAGCCGGCTGCACTTGTGTAAAGCCGGCGGGGGTCTTTGGCCTTCCAGTAATTGACCAAGTCTCCGAGAAATCTTTTCTGATTGCGCCCGCCCGGCTCGTTGCCGTAGGCGAGCATGCAGAACGAGGGATGATTGCCATAGGCTTTTAGAATCCGGTCGCCTTCGGCGTAGATAAATTTGTCGATAGGCTTGCCGTCACCTATCGTCGTCCAAGCCGGACATTCTATGTGGAACATAATACCCAGCCGGTCGGCAGCCTCGAATGCAGCTTCCGGCGGGCACCAGGAATGGAAGCGTATGTGGTTGAGACCGTATGCTTTGGCGATTCGAAATTCACGCAGCCAATCCTCGACATTCGTCGGTGGATATCCGGTCAGAGGGAAGATGCAGCACTCTAACGTCCCGCGAAGGAAAGTCAGTCGGTTGTTAATCGTAAATTGTGTTCCTTTGGTGCCGAACTCTCGCATGCCGAAATTGACGGTTTTTTCGTCGTGGAATAACTGGGTGGCAGCCTCAAGCGCAGCTTGGGGATGGTCATTCTGAGGAGCGCCATCCCCAAAGGCTTCGCCTTTGAGGCTGCCACCCGAAGCGGCTTTAAGTGAGACGGTCAGCCTATACATCGCCGGTGAAAACTCGTCCCACAGCAGCACATCATCGCCCATCGGATAATCGACTTCAATGACGATTTCGGGTTCTGATGCTGTGAATTCGACGCTCATTTTTGCTGGAGCGTGACTTTGCTTTGCATTCCAGCTTTTTGCCGCTATTGTTAATGTTCCGCTGACTTGTTCGTTGGTTTTGTTGCCGATTGCTATGAGCAGCCCGGCGGATTTGTTATGGATGTCAGGGAAAACCTGAATATCACTGACCCATATCCTGTCGGTCGCCTGAAGTTCCATACACCCTGTGATGCCGTTCCAGTTCGACTGCGTATGGTCGCTGACCGAGTGGGCGTTGACTCCGACGTCATACTTGACCGAGTTGTCCACACGAATGGTCAGTGTATGCCTGCCCGGTGTTAAAAGGTCGCTCAGGTCGTGGAGCTGCGGCGTGCAGAGGCTGTCCTGCATGCCGGCTGCGGCTGCGTCCACCCAGACTTTTGTTTCCCAGTGACATCGTTCCAGCATAAGAACGATTCGTTTGCCGCTCCAGCTTTTCGATACGTCGATCTGCTTCTGATACCAGGCCGGCCCGACATAATGTTTTGCCGGTGTCAGCCAGAATGGAATCTTTATATTACCGGGTTGTCTGTACTTTTCATATTTGTCCTCGGTAAACCACGACTTGTCGACAATCTGGCCGGTCCACTTCGTATCGACAGATGGATTGTCGCCGTAGCCGTTCTCAGCGGTCGAGCCGGGCAGTTCAATGCTGTCATCCAGTTTGTCGGCGTACCATTTTTCCTGCTGACCAACATCATTCGGATCGAGTTTGAAAGACCATCGGCCGGCTAGGGAGATTGCTTCTTCTTTGCCTTGCTCTGAAATCGTGGTAACTTTTGAATCTGTTGCACCTCTGCAGCCGGCAAAAATTATTATTGCGGTGGCGGCCGCTATTGATCTGATAACTTGGTCCTTCAATTTATTTTGCCTCCGTGAAGAATGAGGATTCGCAAAACCGTCCTTGTGTCACTTTTATTAGTTGTCAGGTGTCCTACGAGCGACGGAATTGATATCGCCCATAGCCGACGTGTATGGCCGCAACCGGAACCGGTAGCTGTAAGCTTTAGCCGGAAGTGTATATTCCGGGTGGGTTCGTGCGCCCCAGCTATCATCACCGCCGACGCCCATCTGCTTATAGTCGAGATTGACGGTGATTGTATCTCGCCGCGGCAGCTCGTTTATGTGCGTTGCCTTTTCCAGGTCGTCCATAGTAAATGGCCAGGCGCTCGCGTAGAGCAGCGGCATACCGACGGCCAGCAAACCGGCACCGTCTTTATTGGTCAGAGCTACCCAGCGAACGTCCGTCTTGTTGCCGGTCTCCTGAGGGCGCACGTACGGATGGAGATTCTCTTCGACCGGTCCTGAGTAAAGACCGATGGCCGAACCGGTTTTGCGGTCCCAGTAGCTTTCGTTCGGGCCTCGGCCAAACCAGCTCATTGTGCTGAATTCACTGGGTATCGCCATCTGCATTCCGAAACGCGGCAGGTCTACTGAAAGCTCGGCGCCCGGCTCGATGCAGCCGGAGACGATTATGTCGCCGCTGCCAAAGATGGTATAATTTGATATATATTTCCAGTTATCTCCGACGGGAAGGGCGGCTTCGGCGGTAATGAGTACAACCTGCGGCGATATTTGTTCCGAGGTTACTTTGCGGACTTTTCTGTCCTGGCCGGCCCGGCGCCAGATGCCCAGACGGCGCGGCATCCCGTTGCCATTGTCATTGTCTATAGGCGCCCGCCAGAAATTGGGGATCAGCGGCTCGGAGATTAATTCTTTGCCGTCGAACTTTAGCGATTCTATCGCTCCGCTTGGTTTGCCGATAGTAAGTTCAAAGTCCCTGCCCGTAATCTTCAGGGATGCATCCGATTCCTGCAGTTTCAATGGTGACATAGCAGCAGTATCAACAGAAGGTGTACGGGGGACGTCAAACGGAATCTCGAACTGCTCCCATGCTACCACGTGCCCTTTTGCAGCCCAGGAGGTGTCATCGGCTAAGGCAAAGCTAATCTTCAGGAAGTATTCTGCGCCCGGTTTTAGATGCGGTTTTTCGAATTGGACGTCGATTTGTCTGCTGTCACCGGCGGCCAGCGATAGTTTTGGCAACGTGCCTTTCTGGATTGTTTTTCCGTCCTCGGTCAATTCCCATAAGATATTCATGGAATCCAGATTTATAAAATCATACTCGTTGCGAATGTTAAAAGTGCCTGCCGTAAGCTCAACGGGCGTAACACTAACACGCTGATAAACCTTCTTGACCTCATAAAGGGATGGATTTGGCCTGCGGTCCGGCAGGACAACGCCATTGCAGCAGAAGTTGCCGTCGTTTGGATTGTCGCCGTAGTCGCCGCCATAGGCCCAGAATTCCGTGCCGTCAGGAGCTTTCTTACGGAGTCCCTGGTCAGCCCAGTCCCAGATAAAACCACCTATGAGACGTTTATGCGAGCGGATGGCATCCCAGTATTCCTTCAGGTTGCCGACGGAGTTGCCCATAGCGTGGGCGTACTCGCAAAGGACCATGGGGCGGTTGTCATCCGGGTCGGTTGCCAGGCGGATGATTTCAGGGATGCGTGCGTACATACGGCTAATCATATCCACGTAATAGGGATCACGAGGTCTCGCCGCTGCCCCCTCGTAATGTACGGGTCGAGTCGAATCGTAATCGTGCATCCAGGCAGCCATGGACGCATGGTTAGGACCGCAGCCGCTTTCGTTGCCAAGGGACCAGAATATTACGGATGGGTGGTTCTTGTCCCGTTCAACCATGCGTATTGCACGTTCCATAAAGGCGGTGTTCCATTCCGGCACGTTGGAGAAGTAGCCGCCCACGCCGTGTGTTTCGAGATTGGCTTCATCAATGAGATAGATGCCGTATTCGTCACACAGGTCGTACCATGTGGGATCGTCGGGGTAATGAGAGGTTCGGACGGCATTGATGTTATGGGTCTTGAGCAGCTTGATGTCCTGAATCATCCGGCTGACGGGAATAGCCCGGCCGTGGTCAGGATCGTGCTCGTGCCGGTTTACGCCGAAGAGTTTGATGGATTTACCGTTTACGAAGAGCTGGCCGTCCCTGATTTCGACCTCACGGAAGCCGACCCGGCAGCTTTCGATTTCGACAGTTTTGCCGTCGGAATCTTTTAGTGTTATTACAAGGGTATACAGATATGGTGACTCAGCCGACCACTTGCGAGGATTCTCAAATTTTGCCTGGAGCAGGCCAAACGGCACGTTTCCTCTTTGCGGATATCTTTCGTGAATGATTGACGATGCGCTTCTGGATAGAGCTTCGGACAAAACCGGTTTTGCGTCGGCGTCATAAAGCCGGGCTTCAACAGTCCATCCTTTAAGGTCATCCGTGGTATAATTGATGATTCTGGGACGGATGATGAGGATCGCATCGGTGTAATTGTCGTCGAGATCGGTGCGAACGGCGAAATCGCGGATATGGACCTGCGGCGTCGAGAACAAATAAACGTTTCGGTAGATGCCGCTAAGCCGCCACATGTCCTGGTCTTCGAGATAGCTGCCGTCGGACCAGCGATATACTTCGACGGCGAGGATATTGACGCCGGGCTTTAGGTATTTTGTAATATTAAATTCTGCGGGCAGCATGCTGTCTTGGCTGTATCCCACAATTTGGCCGTTGAGCCAGAAGTATGAGGCGCTTTTGATGCCGTCAAAGTGGAGAAAGACCTGACGATCCTTCCATGCACCGGGAATTTCGAATTCTGTTCGATAGGAACCGACGGGATTATAGTCATGGGGGATATGAGGTGGATTCACAGGGAAGGGGTACCTCATGTTGAGGTATATCGGCCGGCCGTAGCCGTGCATTTGCCAGTTCGAAGGAACAGGAATCTTATCCCATTTACTCACATTGTAGCTGGGTTTATAGAAATTAACCGGCCGATCCGAAGGTTTGCTGACCCAGTTGAATTTCCACTTGCCGTTTAGTGATTTGTAAAATTCCGAGACCTGGCGCTCGCATTGAAGGGCCGAGTCGGTGTCCGGATAGGGTACTAATGTGCAATGTCCCGGCTCTTTGTTCCAGCCGACTACCTGCGGGTTCTCCCGGTCCGGAGTTTCTATGGAAGTATTGACAAATGCTGGCTGGAGTTGTCCACAGCCCGCGGGCAACAGGATAATCAATACAGCAATCGCACCAAGTACTTTAAGCAATAATACACACCTTGAACTACGCATTTCTTCTCCTTATATTTTGGTTGTAATCCTTAAAAAACAAATTTATATGATTGCGAGATTTTTTTCGAGAGCTTCTTTTGTACGTTATGCTCTCATATACGAGCCGCCGTTGACGGCGATATATTCACCGGTTATGAAACCGGCCGCATCGCTCGCCAAAAACAGTATAGCTTTTGCAACGTCCTCGGCGGTGCCGTTCCTGCCTAAGGGTGTTCGTTCTGCAACTTCTTTTCTGTGCCGGGCCGTACTGAACCGCTCGTGGAAGCGCGTATCGATGAAACCGGGCAGGACGCTATTGACCCTGATTCCGTATTTGGCAAATTCCTTTGCCATGGACATCGTCTCGGTTGCGACGGCAGCTTTTGCGCCGGAGTACATGCCGGAGCCACTGGCCCCGCCGGTATGACCGGCAACCGAGCCGATATTGACAATATTTCCTTTGTTCTTTTTGAGATATGGCAGGGCGGCCCTGGTTACCAGGAAGATACTGCGGACGTTGGTGGCGTATATATTCTCATGATAATCTAAAGTGGCTTTTTCGAAGGATTGCCTGTCGATGAGTGAGCCGGCGTTGTTTATTAGGATATCGATACCGCCGGCTTCTTTGGCAAACTGATTGACCATCTCTTCGACTTGTTTTTCATCTCGAACATCTGCGTAAAGCAGGATACCGTCGCTGTTTTTCTTTACCTGCTTAAAAGTTTCCTTCGCCCCCTCGGGCGTGCGGAAGTAATGAACTCCGATAAAACAATCCTGCTCGCTGAATAGAACGGCTGCTGCTGAGCCGATGCCGCTGCTGGCACCTGTTACCAAAACTTTTCTGCCCTTGAGATCTCCGCAGATCATTTTGGGTTTTCCTCAGCCCTTCAAAGTAGCTCATCAATTGCTTCGGTGAGGTTCTTTTTACTGGTCAGTCCCACCCATTTTTTCTGAACCTGCCCATCCTTGAACAGGATAAGCGTCGGTATCGCAGTTATACCGAACTCCATTGCGCTATCACGAGCTTCATCGGTATCAAGCCTGCATATTTTGGCTTTGTCTGCGTATTCCTCGGCAATTTCGTGAATAATAGGAGCTATCATCCTGCAAGGTCCGCACCAGGGCGCCCAGAAATCAACGAGTACCGGCACGTCAGAATTGTGAACAGTCTTATCAAAAGTAGCATCAGTAAGCTGAATTACACTATCAGTCATTTTCATCCTTTCAACATTGATTATTGTCTATACCTATGGCATAAATTGTCTATTGATTATTGATAACCGGCAAAGTGCAAAAAGTCAATAATCAATTGTCAGTAGTCAGTCGATTTTTACCATCCGCCCGGCTGGAGTATATCTGTAACCTGTTCGTTCCACCAGTTCGGGTCTCTGAAGTACTGCTTGAGCATCATGGCGGCTACTACGCCATCGCCGACTGCCGTGGCCAACTGCATAGCCGCTCCGATTCTGCAATCGCCGGCCGCAAATACGCCGGGTACGTTCGTGCGAAGATATGCGCAGTCGCACTTGATGAATTCTTGTTCGGTCAGCTCCACGAAGCCTTTCAGAAATCCGGTGTTCGGCTCCATGCCGACGAATACGAACACGCCGTCGCAGGCATAATCTTCTTCTTTGTTGCTCTTGAGGTCTTTGAGCTTGACCGATTGGACTTTGCCCTCGCCCTGGATGGCGGTAGCGATGGTGCTGTACTTGATTATCAGATTCGAGTTCGGTTCTTTGGCTTTTTGAAGCAGCTCCTCAACAAGAATCCTCGCAGCGCGAAATTCGTCCCTGCGGTGTATCATCGTGACCTTCTCGGCGAATTTTGTAAGGTGCAGCGTTTCTTCCACCGCTGTGTTACCTCCGCCGACGGCGACAACGTGCTTTCCCTTGAAGAAAGGAGCATCGCAGGTTCCGCAATAGCTGACGCCCGAGCCGCGATACTCGTCTTCGCCGGGGACTCCGAGTTTGCGGTAGTCGCTGCCTGGGGCCAAAATGACTGTCCTTGTGATGTATTTATCTTTGTTGCAATGGACGGAGATCTTGCCGTCTTTGAGTTTTTCCAGGCTGGTTACCTCGGCGCCTGTTTTTATCTCGGCGCCGAATGTCTGGGCCTGTTTCTGCATCTTTTCGATCAGGCCCGGACCGTCGATTCGCTCGATACCGGGATAATTTTCTATTCTGTCTGTATTGTTGATCTGCCCTCCCGGCATGAATTTCTCGAGTACCACCGTCTCGAACCTGTCACGGGCAGTATAAAGCGCCGCCGCCAGCCCCGCCGGCCCGGCTCCTATGATAATACAATCGTAATTTTCTAACATAACAAGCATCCTTTACAACTATCCTTTATTTATTTCTGAAAATACAACGGTTAATCCCCCCGGTAAAACCGGGGGCTAAATATTATGATTTTGTACGTATTTTATTCTTTGCTCCAGAGTTGCTCTGTCGAAACAAAACCTTTTGTCGTATCCCTTTGTCCAAAGCTTGCCGTTGTGGCCCGCTGCTTTCGACGCAAGCCGGGCGGATTTTTTGTAATAAGCCACGATTTTGCTGATCGGTTGCCGGGTGTATTTGGCGACAATATGAACATGATTTGATTGGACGGACAATGCATAAATACGTTGATCCTGCAATTCCGCTTCCTCGGTAATGGCTTTTCGTACCACTTGCTGTTGCTTCTTCGATAGTTTGATCATATCCTGCGATTGTAATTTTTTGTTCCTTTGCATCAGAGCTTTGTTTCCGTGGCAGATTTGCCCATTTTTAACATAACCTCGTTCATCGCCCTGCAGCCAGGTGCCGTATGTCGTCCATGTGATCATATATCCCAAAGTTTTCGCCACAAACACCCCTATTTAGCCCCCGGTTCCACCGGGGGTTCCTGTGCTTCCCCCTCAAGAATTATGTTGTTTGATCCATCTTCTAATTCGGGGATCTGGATCATCCTTGTCGCTTTGTCAACAGGTTCTAACGTATCGATGTCCTGGCCTGAAGCGGAGCCCAATTCCTTGAATTTCCTTGCAGGAACCAAAACGCTTCGCTCCAGGGATCCCACAGCTTTGTTGTAACTCTCTACAGTTCGATCCAAGCCCTTTTTGAGGTTGCCAAAATGTTCTACGAAGGTGCAAAGTCTGCCATAAAGTTCTTTTCCCAAGTCACTGATTTTCTGAGCATTCTCGGCGATTTGCTCCTGTTGCCAGCCGTACGCCACTGCGTGCAAGAGTGCTATTAAAGTAGTTGGAGTCGCCAGTATTACTCTATTGTCAACGCCGAGTTCAATTAAGCCGGGGTCTTGTTCGAGAGCAGCGCTGAAAAACATCTCGCCCGGCAGAAACATAACAACGAATTCCGGAGTCGGCTGGAATTGCTCCCAGTAGCCTTTAGCCGCTAGGTTTCGAATGTGTGTGCGAACTAAACCTGCATGTTTTTTCAATCTATCTATCCGTATTTGTTCGTTTGTGGTCTCCAGAGATTCCAGATAACTCTCTAATGGTGCCTTTGAATCAACTACTACCTTTCTATTACTTGGCAGCCTGATAATCATGTCCGGTCGAGTGCGTCCGGCATCCGAATCGGTACTTTGCTGTTCGAAAAAGTCACAATGATTGACCATACCGGCGATTTCAACCACACGCCTCAACTGCATTTCACCCCATCGTCCCCGCACAGCAGGCTTCTTCAGGGCGGTCACTAAATTGGCGGTTTCTTGTTTAAGTTGTGCTTCCGAGGTAAGGAGCGATTCAATCTTCTCCCTGACTCCTGAGTGGTCTTTTCCAATCCGTTTGAGTGCTTCATCAACGTTCTTGAGAGATTCTTTCAACGGATTAACAAGTTCGTCCACAGCCTGCTTACGTTTATCAAGGTCTCCTCTTGCGCTTTCCTGGTATGTCTCCAGTTTTGCTTTCGCCAATTCTAAGAATTGAATATTACTGTTCTTCAAAGCTTCGGCAGATAAAGCCTTGAATTCGTTAGACAGCTTTTCCTTTGCTTCATTGAGTAAATCAAGTTTTTCTTCCCATGTTTTTTGTTGCTCGTTTAGTCTCGTCAGGTCGATGGTATGTTTTGTGCATTCTTCCTGGAGCTTGGAAATTTGTTCATCTTTTTGCTTGACGACAGAGTTATGCTGCTTTGTTTCCTTGTGCTTAAGGAGTAAAACAATGATACCACCCAATATCACTCCTATTGCGAATATCAACGCATATTCCATAACGAAATCTCCCTGATACTAAGCTTAAAGGGCATTTTTTCTCATTATAGAATGCAATGAGCCGTTAGTCAAAGGGCAAAGGTAATTGCTTAGATTCGTAGAAAAATATTGCTATGTTCGTCGAACCTGTGTATTGTCCTTCAACAGGTCTTTTCAGGCTATAATTGGATGGTTTAAGATGGAGAAAATAGAATCGGTCATATTCGACTGGGGAGGGGTGCTGATAGATGATCCGAGGCCAGGGCTTTTACAGTACTGCTCCAGGGCTTTCGGCGTTCCGCTTGAAAATTACACGCCGGTGCATGATTCGTTTCTGGAGGATTTCCACACCGGTATGATCAGCGAAGAGAGATTCTGGCGGCAGATATCCGATAAGCTGGGCAAACCAATGCCGTCGGCGCGGTCGCAATGGTATGATGCATTTCGTTCGGCTTACGTGCCGAAACAGGAGATGTTCGACCTTGCTTCTTCTTTGCATTATAAAGGTTACAAAACAGCACTCTTATCCAATACGGAGCTTCCGGCTGTAAGGTTTTTTCATGAGCAAAACTATAATATGTTTGATTTGTTCGTTTTTTCGTGCATCGAAAGAGTGATGAAACCCCAGCGAAGGATCTATGAAATTACGCTGGAGAGGCTTGGTTCGAAAGCCGGGCAGACAGTCTTCATCGATGACGTTCAGGATTACATACGAGCGGCAAAATTAACAGGCTTAAATACGATTCTCTTTGAAAGCGTCGAGCAGGTTAAGGGAGAGTTGGTCAAATTGGGAGTGGAGTAAATTACTGGTGAATTTTTCAGAGGCCTTAGAAGGCGATAAAATCATTTTGCTGGATGGCGCCATTGGGACGGAACTGGACAAACGCGGGCTG
>JAFGPJ010000029.1 GCA_016936275.1 Sedimentisphaerales bacterium | reverse complement strand
GCGGCACAATCGTCCAGCCCGGCAACAACCTTCATCGCCACACTAATTCGTTCTTCGAGTATATCAACAGCAGCCTTCATCTAATTTTCTTTCTTGGCATCAGAGGTTACAGAAACGTCCAATTTTTATTCCTATGGTGATATGCTAAACATTTTTTCTGTTTTAAGCCACGTAAAAATCCTCAGCTCATTGCATCGGATATTCAATCATGACTATGCCCTCTTTTTCTTTATTTGGCTTAATGGTCAATCTTAATATTTCCCCCGGCTTGCCGTGTTGAGCTGCAAAGTAGGGTAATCCCGATGTAACGTACATCAAAGTATCTCCACGTTTGTACCAGCCCTTGTTAAGAAACCGCCCCAACCCGGAGGGAACAAGCAGAGGACCAAGTAAAGGCAGCCGGACCCATCCACCGTGTGTGTGTCCGGCAACAACAATTTCCACGCCCAGTTTTGAATACATGATGATATTATCCGGCGTATGAGTCAATCCCAACCTTATAGTATGCTCGGATTTGGGTGGTATTTGAGTATAATCCGGTGGATATTCCAGACCTGCTAATTCGACGCCGAGTTCGGGAATCTTGATTGCAGTATTCGAAAGAATCTTTATTGAATGGCGCCTTGCTAAATCTTCAATTACCTTTTGGCGGCCGAAAATAAAGTCGTGATTTCCTCTAACAAGGAATATCCCGTGGCGATTCGGGAGATTTGCGAGTGTATCAATCAGTTCCGGCAGCATCCTGCCGTTTTCGCTCAAGTCTCCGAGCACCAGAATCGCGTAAAATGTCTCATTATTAAATTTCGCAAAGGCACTTTTTATAAGATTTAGCTTCTTCTGTGAGTTACAGTGCAGGTCTGAAACAACAAGAAATCGCAAACCATCCGGAACTGCGGCCAATGATGGAACACTTACACATTCATCACGAAGGACAACATTAGAAATAAGCGTCCTCTCGTGCTGAACGGAACGTTTCTGTTTGATTCTTTCAATCCCAAACCTGTACGGGAAGAGGAAATGAAGAAAAATCAGACTCCCAAGAAAACCTGACAGGTAAAAAAGAAAACGGCCCAGTTTTGATTCAGGCTCGATAAATACAATAAAGACCGGCACTGCCAGCAAAACACAGGCAAGCACAATCTGAGATATTTTTTTTAGAGCCCTCGCCGGAGTTCTTATACCGGATCCTAAGAGTCTGTTGCCAAGATCGAGAGCCAGGGATATCTCGCCGAGCACTAATAAAGCTAATGCTAAAATCATTAATCAATAATCATTTATCAATAGACAATCTCTTCGCGTCTCCCCATAGCAATTCGAGGTCGTAGTAATCGCGGTATTCGGCATCGAAGATATGTATAACAACATCGATAAAGTCAAGCAGGATCCATCGTGCCTGATCGTAGCCGGCCCTGCCGAAACGCTGCTGGCCCTGCTCTCTCGCCGCCTGACAGATTTCGTCGGCAATGGAACGCATTTGCCTGTCGCTCGTGCCGGTTGCTATCATAAAATAGTCTGTTGCCGGAGATATATCCCTCAGGTCCAGAACCACAATATCGGTGCAATGCCGCTCCGCCGCAAGCCTGGCGGCGGATAAGGCAAATGCTTTTGCCTTCCTATTCTGCTTTTTCGTCAAATTCTACATCCTCGTACTCAATAAAAACGGGGCAGCCGATTTGGCCACCCCGATAGATTACAAATATTACACAATAACGTCAATAGATTCAATATTGAAAGTGTTGATTAGAAAGCATAACCAGATTAACGGCTGGAAAGAACGTTATTGAGAGCTGTGCTCCGAATAAAATCGGATATGCCCTTGAAACCGAGATTCATCGCTGCATTAGCAAAAAGCAGTTTCTCCTCGGCGGTTAATCTGACGTTCACCTGCTCGGTGCGGAGTCCCATTGATGCCGGCTGCGGAGGTCTTTGGCCGCATTCGATCATCGTCGCAACCGCAACCATAAGAGCCTCCTGTACTGATTTATAGCATTTCTCCGGAGTCTTGGCATCAGCAAAGACCGTAGGAATCTCAACAGAGCTGCCAATGAAACCTAACCTTTCATTGCGCTCGAGTATAATACGGTAATCAGTCACAATCTTTTTGGCTTTGCGCACGATCGATTCCTTAAAAGGCTTATCAATCGCCTTAGATTTCACCCCGTTCTTCGAGGAATTCTTTGAACTTCTTGACATATTCGGCATCTACTTTCTTTTCATGTACTGGAATAAGCCAGGGAAGCTCTCCCTGCTTAACGAACACACGGTACGGCTCATAAATCTTTTGTAGCTTCCAGCCGTGCGTTTCGAATAACTCTAATACCTTTTCAAAATTGATATAATCGGCCATCGTCTGGTCTCCTGCTATTCAGATGTTCACCAGGTCCAACTGGCCTCGCTACGGCTTTTTCTTAGCCGCTACGGACTCCTTTCCAGCGAACATCAGGAAGTAAACTCCAAACGATGGGTTACTTGTACCCATGTACTTCCTGGGCCAGAACACTCTACGCTTTAGTATAGCCTAGGATATACATTTGTCAAGCATTTTTTTAGAAAAATTTCTAAAAATATTCACATTTTTCTTCAAACGAAAGGGGGCAGACTTTTAAACTGCCCCAGTTAGATTTTAGAACAATCCTAATATATTTAGAGTTAGTTATTGGCCGCCAAGGTGGAGCCACTCGCTGACCGTAGGGGCGAATTTTACTATGACGCCTGAGAAGACTACGCTAACCATAGTCATCAGCTTTATCAGAATGTTAAGGCTCGGTCCGGAAGTGTCCTTGCACGGATCGCCGACGGTATCGCCGACAACGGCGGCCTTATGTGCATCGGAGCCTTTGCCGCCGTGGGCGCCTTTTTCGATGTATTTCTTGGCGTTGTCCCACGCACCGCCGGCATTGTTCAGCGTTATAGCGAGGACAAAACCGGCTGTAAGGCCGCCGACCAGCAGGCCCATAACACCGGAGACGCCCAGCAACAAACCGGTCAGGACCGGCACAATTATCGCCAGAAAGGATGGTAACAGCATTTCCTTCTGGGCGCCCTTTGTGGAAATAGCAACACAACGGGCATAGTCCGGTTTGCCGGTGCCCTCCATTATTCCGGCGATTTCCCTGAATTGCCGGCGAACTTCGTTCACCATCGCACCGGCCGCCCGGCCAACCGCCTTCATGGTCATCGCACTGAAGACGAAGGCCATCATCGCGCCGATGAAGATGCCGCCGATAAGCTTCGGGTTCATAATCGTCAGGTTGTAAGCCTCGATAAAATCGGATATCTCTGCCGTTGCGAAATGGACCTTGCCGCCGATAGCGGCCGCCGCATCGCTGACAAAGGTAACAGGCCCGACAATGTATTCACCGCCGGCTTCGGAGGCCAGTCTCCCGATCCAGATACGGACCTCTTCGATATACGCGGCCAGAAGGGCCATAGCCGTCAGGGCCGCCGAACCGATTGCGAAACCTTTGCCGGTCGCCGCGGTGGTGTTACCAAGAGCATCCAGAGCGTCGGTTCGTTTCCTGACCTCAGGGCCCAGGCCGCTCATTTCAGCATTGCCGCCGGCATTATCCGCGATCGGACCGTAGGCATCGGTCGCTAAAGTAATTCCCAGCGTGGAAAGCATTCCCACGGCTGCAAAACCGATGCCGTAAAGACCCATTGCAATGTTCGAAAAGCCTCCCGCGAAGCCAAATGCACAGAGAATGCCAATCACGATCGTGATAACCGGCAGGCCGGCGGAGTACATTCCCGTGGCAAGACCATCAATAATAGTCGTGGCCGGGCCCATCATGGCCTGGCCAGCAATACCCTTCGTCGGCCCATATTCATCAGAAGTGTAATACTCGGTAAGCTGACCGATGAT
>JAFGPJ010000265.1 GCA_016936275.1 Sedimentisphaerales bacterium | reverse complement strand
AGCGATATGACCAAAGCGATAAAACTCGGCGATGCCCTTGACAATATCACCATCGTCGGTTCGATGGCGCAGCCGAAGGAGATATCAGAATCATATCGTGATGTTTATCTTACAGGCGAGCTTGTCAAGGGCACAGGCAAACCGACGCGATGCTGGATTAAAAATGAAAAGACCGCCAAATACGTTCTTGAGATATATCGTGCTGTCGCAGGAGGCGCTGAGGCTCTGCGGCAAAAACCGATGGTCGAGGCGTTTCTCGAACCGATAAGCCCGCTGCGGCTGCCGAAAGACGGATTAGACATTGTTCGCGAGTTTGCGAGGGCAGGTCAGCCGGTAAGCATCGGCCCGATGGCGATGACGAGTGGAACCGCTCCGGCAACTTTAGCGGCGACACTTGCGCAGGAAAACGCCGAGATTCTTGCCGGAGTGGTTGTCACGCAATTGTTCGCACCAGGTACGCCGACAACGTACGGCGGAATCCCCCATATCATGGACCCACGAACGAGCATCTGTTCGTTCGGTTCGCCGGAGCAGGGACTGATGGCCGTGGCGATGGTGCAGATGGCGAAATACTATGGCTTTCCTGTCTATGTGAACGTATGCCTGACGGATGCGAAAGTCCCGGATACTCAGGCGGGTGTCGAGAAGGGCACGAGCCTGCTTCTTGCGGCCCTTGCCGGCGCCGATACTTTCGGACACTGCGGAATTTGCGGCACGGATCATGCCGGCTCTCTTGTGTGGCTCGCTCTCGATAATGAGATAATGGAATATGTCAAACGTATCGCTCGCGGCTTTGAAGTCGACGCCGGGAAGGTGGCTGCCGATGTTGTAAACAAGGTCGGTCCCGGCGGTAATTTCCTGGCCGAGGAGCACACAGTAAAGCATTTCCGCAAAGAACTATGGCTGGCCGGATCGGCATGGACCAGGCAAAGCTGGGATGGATGGGCTAACATCGGTGAACTGTCTATGGCTGACCGCCTCAGAGAACAGGTTAAGCATATCCTCAGCAACCATGAGACTGAACCGCTTGAGGAAGGATTAGTTAAAGAAGTGGACGCAATAGTAAAAGCCGCCGAGCGAGAGCTTGGATAAACAGAAATGAGGATACAATTTATAAAGAGCTGTCTTGGTGTCGTGATGAAAGATAAACGTTTCAAGGTCCTGTTACTTTTTATAGCTGTTGTTTTTGCTTCGAGCGAGCCTTTATATAGTGAGAATTTCACATTATTGTCCCCGCTAACCATAGCATCATCGCCTGCCGACGGGTTGATTGGGTCGCCTGAGCCGGGCTGGCCTCAGTGGAGAGGGCTGCGACGCGATGGCATTTCGGATGAGAAAGAATTACTGGAAAGCTGGCCTGTCGGCGGGCCGAAGCTCCTGTGGAAAATCTACGGCATGGGTACCGGGTGGTCGAGCCCTATTATCGTGGGACAACGCATTTATATTACAGGCGATGTTGGCGGCGATTTGCTCATATTCGCTCTAGATCTCAATGGGCAAGTGCAGTGGAAGGTAAAGAACGGCCAGAACTGGAAGAATCCCTATCCCGGTGCACGCGCATGCTGTGTTTTTTCCGAAGGCCGGTTGTATAATATGAACGCACATGGACGTGTTGTCTGCCTGAATGCTGGGTCTGGGCGGGAATTGTGGTCGGTAAATATCCTTGAACGCTTCGATGCTAAGAATATCACGTGGGCGCTGAGTGAGTGCCTGCTTGTGGACGGAAAGAATCTGATCGTTACGCCAGGCGGAAAAACGGCGCTCATGGCCGCATTGGATAAATTTAACGGCCGGACGGTGTGGACTACAGAACCTCTCGAAAATGACCGCACCTCGCACAGTTCGCCGGTTCTGTTTCGATACGCTGGACGCCGGCTAATTACGAGCTGCTCTTCAGCTCACGGTTTCGGCGTCGATGCCGATACGGGCGAACTTCTCTGGACGGTTCCGCTGAAGAATCCGCACGGCGTAAATGCCAGCACGCCGGTGTATGGGGCCGGCATTGTTTACTACGTGACACCCTATGCCGAAATGGGCAGGGCTTATCGGCTTGTTGCTGATGGTCAAGCCATTACCGCCCGACATATCTGGACGTCCGGTCTTGATACAGTTACCGGCGGGGCGGTGCTCGTTGACAACACGCTCTTTTCTGCCGGTTATCGCGAATCGAAATGGTGGTTCGGAACCGGCTGGCAAACGGGCGAAACAAAATACGAGCTTAAAGACTTCACAACGGGAGCGGCGATTTACGCCGACGGACGACTCTATTGCCTCGATGAACAAGGCTCTGTGGGCTTGCTCAAGTCCGGCACAGAGAGCCTTGAGGTTGTCGGGCGTTTTGCCCTGGTGAGCGGGAATGTTCACGATGCCTGGGCACATCCGGTTCTGCTCGACGGCAGGCTTTACCTTCGCTATCACGATACGCTCTTCTGTTATGATGTTAAGCAGCGTTGATATATCTTAAATACCGGATATTTTAGTTTAGTAACGTCGGCATAGGATTCGATATATATAACAGAGAAGGTTTGATGTCTGATGTTAGGGGACTGGACATGAAGCAATGGGCGTATATCATTTTTATATCGGTTCTCACGGTAATATGTGTTTGTTTTATTGCCCTGAATATGAGATCTGTCAGTAAAGTGACGTCCGCCGCGATTGAAATGGAGCGATACAAAAAGGAGATGGCCGATCTCGAAGGGCAAATCAGAAAGGCAGGTTCGGAGAGAGACCTGGCGAATCAGAAACTCAGCCGGCTCGAAGCGGAAATTTCATCTCTGCTCGAACAGCGAAAAACAGATCTGCAAAAAATTGAAAATCTGACCAAATCACTTGAGCAGAAAAATGCAGAGGCGGCCGCTAAACCGCCCGCAGAAAAACAGAAAACCACTGAACAGGTAGTCACCGAGGAAAAACCTAAACAAGAAGGCGTCGAAGGCGACCAGGAAAAACATGTCAAATACGATGTCGAATCTGTGATGAAGATGATCTCCTCAGAGGGTAATCTACAAGATGCTATAAGGCTGATTATCACCTCTGAGGGCATAGATTCTACGTTGGCCCAACACGGCGGGGACCCGGCTCACTGGGTGGCCGCGGCGACACTTGCGAAGGACCCTGATGCATCCCAGGTATATCATGAGCAGGCCGCCGCTCTGTACCCGGATTCTTCGATGGCGCTTGCGTCGCTGATCAGTTCCCAGATTGCGCATGATCAGATCGACGAATCGACCGTAGCTTATATCGACCAGATGAAAAAAATCGATCCGACCAATGCTCTTGCCGATTGTTATGCCGCATATTATCAGTTTCACAGTGGCGACGTTGAAGCGGCGCTTCAGTCTCTGTCGGAGGCGAGTTTGAAGGACAGGTTTGCCGACGAAAGCATAGACCTGTTGATGGCAAGATACGATTATTTTCTCAACGAGGGCTGCACCGATTCGGTTTCTCTCGGTCTTTCGGCGTTCGATTTGCCCTTGTCTCATATGGGCATGCTAAGGGAGCTTGGCGAATACGCCATGGTACAGGCCGATACGCTCCATGGGACAGCTCAATACGAAGACGCCCTGAAGATTGTAATGGAGGTCTCGAAGCTCGGCGGGACTCTCTCTTCGTCAGGCCGGTTTCTCCTGAGCGACCGCGTCGGTATTGCTTTGCAGATATCGGCCCTCGAAAGGGCGAAACAGTTATATGAGGCTTTGGGTGACATCGCAAAATCCGCGGAAGTTGATTCTCAACTGAAAGCGGTTCAGCAGCGGTCCGAAACGGTTGATATTATGGTACAGGCCTTCGGATGCGTTATGCCGAATATGACCGAGCAGGAAATTGCAGATTATGTCAACGACACTATTCTCAACGGCGAATTCTCGACGCTGCATAATTTGCCGGAAATAGCGGCGGCTTTGGAAGAGGCGCGCAAACAGCGTGAAGAACAAGCTGCCGAGACGGTCACGCCTTGACCAAAAGACGGCCGGTCCCATTTCTTCAAACAGGAGCTTGAGAATGAAACACTATTTTGTTATGAGATTTACTGCTGTTGCCCTTTTAATGTCCGGCATGTTTGGTTTACGTTCCTATGGTCGGCAGCTCGAGCTTCAGACGGAACATGATGGCACAAGTTACCGGGTGAAAATCGTGCTGGACGGTGAGGATATTCTGACATCTCCGCCTGAAGGTCTCTGGTCGATTGCCTCCGAATGGGAAAATAGCTGGCCGGCCGGCTGGATTCATGCCGGGCCGACGGAAATTGAGCACGTAGCAGACTGGACGATTTTGCGAGGCAGGCTTGAAACTCCGGCGGGCACTTGGCGGCTTTCGGACTCGTATCGACCGCAGGGCAACGTTATAAAGTGTATCAGGCGGTTTGTCTGGGAAGGAGCTGCAATAGCAAAGTGCGTGACACTCTCGGTCCGCTTTCAATGCAAAGGAAAAGGGACCGGCGCCGTTCTTCCGGGCATAATCTATCATGGCAATCCATCCGGTGCAAAGAGCGGCAGAGTTCCGGTTTATTCAGGCCAAGCCGGCGCCGAAGCAATCTATGAGGAGCACCGCTTTCCGATGCCCTATGCAAGCCTGGAATGGCTGGCAGGCAGTGGTTTGCAAGGGGCGGCACTTCATTCGCTGCCCTCGACTGTTCAGTTCGGCAATAGGCCCGATCAATGGTGGTCATTGGGATTAGTCGCAAAAGAACAGGGCACTGAGTTTGTGCTTTTATCAGGACCCTGCGCCTCAAATGGAAAGCGAAGCGTAATCAAAGCTCTCCAGCGTGGTTTTGTCACTTATGATAACGCTTATATTAATGTCCCGACTGGAGCGGTTATCGAAAAGACGTTTTACTTGGAAGCGTACAAAGTCACGGGCAAAGGTTCGGGATTCCAGCGGCCTACGCAAACATCTTTGAAGATTTTCAGTCCCTGTTCACTCGAAGGAATGCCAACCTTCAGCGAGATAATCCGGGATAAGTACCGCTTTGCCAAAACACGGTGGTACGAGGACGGCGAGATAGCGGGTTTTAAGAAATATCCCGACCGTGATTTTTTCGTATTCGGCTGGTGCGGACAGGCTGCCTCGCCGGGCTATGCTTTGCAGGTCCTGGCCGACGATCTCAGTGACCCTAAAGCATTGCAGATGGCTACGAAATCTCTTTATTTCCTTTCGACGGCGGAATTTTACGATGAAGGTTTCTACACATGGTACAATTTCAAAGAGAAAAGATGGCAGCAGGGCGGTGGACGGCCTGAATTACTCTCACAGGGTCAGGCAATGCTGAATTTTGCCAATGCAATTCGCGCCGGCAGGGCGAAAAATTTGGATGTTTCCCGCTGGGAAAGATTTCTTCGCAAGGCGTGTGATTTTCATGCTGACAGAATCTTGAAGGACGACTGGAAACCGCTGTCCACCAATCAGTCCTTTTTTATTGCTCCGTTATGTACTGCGTATAAACTTTTCGGCACGGAGATTTATCGCCGGGCAGCGATAAAAGCGGGTGGAGTTTATGCGTCGAGACATCTGAGCATGGATGAGCCTTACTGGGGCGGCACTCTGGACGGAAGCTGCGAAGACAAGGAAGGGGCTTTTGCCGCTCTGCAGGGATTCGTGGCGCTTTATGAATTGGAGCGTGAACCGAAATATCTCAGATGGGCCGAGCACGCATGTGATGTTGTACTGACTTATATGGTTGTCTGGGACATCGATTTTCCTGCGGGCCGGCTTCGCGATCACGATTTCAAAACACGCGGCTGGACGGCCGTCTCGGTTCAGAACCAGCACGTCGATGTGTTCGGCGTGCTGATCGCGCCGGACATTTATCGACTGGGGCAATACTTGAATTCCGAGGAGTTGAAAAATATCGCAATCCTGATGTACCGCAGTTGCGGCCAGCTTATCGATCCGTACGGCAGCCAGGGCGAGCAGCCCTATCATACCAATTACGGCCAGCACTCAAAATACACGCAGCGCTTAAAATCGAACGACCTGACCGGCCTTCGCGGAAATTACTTCGAAGATTGGACGGTGTTATGGATAACCGCTCATTTCTTAAACGCCGCCGCTCAATTCAAGGAACTCGGCCTGGAACTTTCGGACTCGTCCGACAAGTCGGATTGATCGGGTACTTGTATGGGTGTTATTTACCTGCATGATAAAAGTCGGATAGAAGCATTTCTTCGAAAGGACGTGTATCTCCATATTTACAGCATAGGGGATCTGGATGATTTCTTCTGGCCTGATACGACTTGGTACGGGTGGGAGAATGAGGGTAAAATTCAGGCCGTAGCATTATTATACACGGCATCTGAAAATCCTACTTTATTGGCTTTGTCCGAGAAGCAGAATGTCATGTGGGATTTGGTGCAATCGATATTTCCAGTTCTGCCGGAACGGTTCTATGCCCATTTAAGCCCCGCTGTCGCCGAGGCTACCGAGCTGCAATGTAAAATCAAATCCTACGGCAAATATTATAAGATGGGGCTGAAAAACAAATTGCTGCTGCATGATATTGACTGTTCCCGGGTCGTTTGTCTGACGGAAGATGACCTGGATGATATGTTCGGCCTGTACAAAGAAGGTTATCGGCAGGGGCCCAAAACGCGAAAGGCACATTTGGGACCTCAGCACTGGTTCGATGCAAGAACGCTTCAGACGGGACAGTATTTTGGCCTGCGGCTGAAGAATCGGCTTGTCAGCGTCGCGGGCATCCACGTTTATTCCGAGAAATACAAGGTCGCAGCGCTGGGCAACATCGTTACACATCCGGACTATCGGGGCAAAGGTTTCGGCACAGCCGTCACGGCAAGATTATGCCAATCGCTCGCCGAGCACGTTGACAACATTGGCTTGAATGTGAAAGCGAACAATACCGCCGCTATCGCAATGTACCGGAAATTGGGTTTCGAAATCGTGGGAGTGTACTTTGAGCTTATGGTCTTGAGTCATTCTTGAGTCGCTGTTTTTTCTTGGTTTCTAAGCAGATCGACAAATTGACGGGCCTGTAATTCAGCAAGGCTGTCGATGATTATGTCCGCTTTGTAAAGGTCTGCCCGGCTTCTGGTGGT
>JAFGPJ010000264.1 GCA_016936275.1 Sedimentisphaerales bacterium | reverse complement strand
GCGGTGTATCGATTGAGGAACCTGTTCCCGCATTGAGGTCCGCTCCATTCGTAATGAGCAGTTTCACTATATCCGTATTGCCTTGCCGAACTGCAATATGTAAAGGTGTCTTACCTTTTTTATCGTAAGCATTAACATCCACTCCTTTTTCAAGAAGGCTTTTGACGATTTTCAAATTCCCGGTATAGACAGCAATATGGATACTAATTTCAGCACCCTTTGCGTATAAAAGTGCAACTGTATCTGTTTGATTCTCGATAGTTGCTAAGTCAAGAGGAGTATGACCATCCTCGTTATGGATATTTATTTCAGCACCATTTGCTATCAACAGCTCTATGACGTCTGCATGGCCATTTTGGGCTGCGCAATGTACTGGTGTATTGCCATCGATGTCCTTCGTATTAATATCGACATTTTTTAAAAGCAATAGATCAACTACATCTTTATGACCATATTCTGCCGCATAGTACAATGGCGTTTTACCATTCCAATTGATTTTTGAATCAGCAAAGACACCCTTGTCAATAAGAAGTTCAGCTACATCTCGAGAGCCATGCATCGCTGCATAGTGCAACGGCATCTCATCCATAGTATTCTCAGCGTATATATCGGCACCGTTGGCAATCAGCAGTTCTGCTACATCCTTATTGCCCCATTCTGCTGCTTCATGCAAAGGTGTCTCATGGAGGATATTGCTCTGTGCATTAATATTAGCACCACGGTCTATTAGCATCCGCACCCGTTCCAAATCACCTGCTCTGGCAGCTAAATGCAATGGAGTAACATAATTACGCGTCTTCTTTTTACATCCAACAATAATAAGCATAAACGCCAGAATCAGGCAAAAAAGTCTGTTCGGTTTCACTTTTCGTTCCTCAAATGGGTACACTTTATCAAGGTCCCCTCAAATATAAGGCACAAGAGACGGCGAAAGTAACATTTTTTATAAAACTCGCAGAATTTCCTGCTTCGCAGCCTGTTATAAAATCTTAAGCCGCTTTAAGGAAAAGACTTGCCATATTGTATTTGAGCGGATAAAGTTCTGCAAACGATAATTTCTGGAATAGGAACTGTGAGGAAGGATAGCCATAGACTGTAAATGGCGAATTCTTTTAACAGTATCGTAAGGCATCTAATGGAGAGCCGAAAACAGATGCAAGCAGAACCTAAGTACCGAACTTTGATCGACATCTTCAACGAATCTCTCGCCGAAATCAACTCGCCGGACAAGATATGCCTTGAAATCATCAGGACTGATCGTGAAGAATTCCTTACCTTCGGGCAATTAAAAGCCGGGGCGAGGGAACTTGCTGTATGGCTTATTCAGGCTCAGTGCATCCGGATTGGAGATAAAATCGCGATACTCGGCAAGAACCGCGCCGACTGGGACATTGCCCTGTGGGGCGTGATTCTCGCCGGGGCGATTCCTGTCCTGATAGACCCGGAAAGACCGGTCGAGGGCGTGATAAATCACCTAAGACATACGGACAGCCGGCTTGTTATTATGGCCGATGATTATCAGGATGCCGAATCCCGATGGGAATTAAAGGATTTTGCTGCCGGCCACGGCATGACTTTCATCGAAATGACCAATTATGAGAAAGCCGGCCTCAGCGAGAATCAAATAGATGAGTTGCTGAATAAAATCCCCGCCGGAATAGACGGTGATGATACAGCAGTGATTTTATGCACGTCCGGCACAACGGGCGACCCGCGAGAAGTGGAGCTGACACATCGTAATCTCGGCGCCAACCTCCAAGGCTCCGTGAAGAAGGTAAAAATCAATCATGAAGATACGCTAGGCCATATTCTGCCGCCGCACCATTCGTTCGGACTGACTGTCGGCAAGCTGCTGCCGCTCTGCGTCGGGGCGAAAAATATTTGCACTAACAAATACCGCCAGATTGCCGAAATCATCAGGGACAAAGAAATCACAATCCTCGTGGCCGTGCCGGCTCTTTTCACGATGCTCGCCAAGGGTTTCGAAGAGGGCCTTGCCAAAGAGAAAAAGAAAAAGCCGTACGTTAAATTGCTCGACCGCTACACACCGAAACTTGTCGGGAAAAAAATAATTAAAAAGCTCGGCTGGGGCAAAATCCGGTTTTTCCTTTCAGGCTCGGCGCCGATGCCGAAGTGGGTGCTGGACGTATTCTGGCGGAGAGGATTGCTGCTTTACGAAGGCTACGGCACGACGGAGAATTCGCCCGTTTACGGCTTCAACGAGGTTGTCGACAAATTGGGCTCGGTCGGCCAGCCCATTGACACAATATTTGTCAAAATCGTCAACGAGGACAATGAGGAACTGCCGCCAAATACAAAGGGCGAAATCTCACTTGGCGGGCCCTGCATAATGAAAGGCTACTACAAGAATCCGAAAGCCACCGAGGCCGTAATCAGAACCGATGATAAAGGCGTCCGCTGGCTGCTCACCGGCGATCTGGGTCACTTGGACGAAGACGGGAATCTTTACATAACGGGCCGGAAGAAGTATGTAATTGTGCTGCCCGGCGGCAAGAATGTCAGTCCCGAGCACCTCGAATCGACGCTTTCGGAGGCAAAATTCGTCGGCGAAATTTTAGTGGTCCCCGGCTTTCGCAAAGACCCGACCGGCATCGTAGAGGAAACTATCAGGGCCATTGTCCGGCCGGCATGGGAGGTTATAGAAACTCACGCCAATCATTCTTCCGAGGACTTAATCAATAAACCGGACATCCTGAAAAAACTAATCTGGAACAATATCAACGAACATCAACAAAACAGCCGACTGCTTTCGGGCTTCGAAAAAATCTCGTCGCACCATCTTGAAATAAAAATAGAGGAATTCCAAAAAACCTCGACAGGAAAGATCAGACGGGAAATTTACATGAAGTTATGAGAATAATAATAATTTTGTGAAAAATATTAATTTACATAACGTTTTAAAAGGAGGATTCCTAAATGTCAAAGCGTAAGAACAATTTAATCGTCGGCATCAATTCAGGACGTATAAATCGTCGCCGGTTCATGGCTGGCGCCGGCGCTGCGGCCCTGTCGTTTACAATCGTAAAGCCCCAACTGGTTCGCGGAGCTGTTGCTAACTCGAAAGTCAACCTTGGCCTGATAGGCTGCGGCGGCAGGGGGACATGGATAGCCGAGCTGTTCCAGCAGCACGGTGGATACAACGTCGTTGCTGTGGCGGATTATTTCCAGGACCGGGCCGACAACGCGGGCGAAAAGCTCGGCGTCGCTGCGGCCAACTGCTTCAACGGGCTTTATGGCTATAAAAAGCTGCTGGAGAAGGTGGACGCAGTGGCCATCGAGAGCCCGCCGTACTTTCATCCTCAGCAGGCTGCCGTAGCGGTCGAGGCCGGCTGTCATACTTACGTCGCCAAGCCGATTGCAGTGGACGTGCCCGGATGTCACAGTATCGGCGACAGCGGCAAAAAAGCCGCGAAAAACAAACGCTGCTTCCTGATAGACTTCCAGACCCGCGCCGACCCGTTCTATATCGAGACGCTTAAACGTCTGCGTGACGGGGCGCTGGGCGAGATAGTTTTCGGCGAGGCAATCTATCACGCGACCTGCCCCTTCGGACGGATGTACGATACGTGGCGGAGTGATCCGAATAGTTCCGAGAACCGTCTGCGGGCGTGGGGGCTGGACCGTATCATTTCCGGCGACATCATAACCGAGCAGAACATCCACACACTCGATGTAATGAGCTGGATTATGGACGTCGAGCCGGTTTCCGCCGTAGGAGTTTGCGGCAGGACGGTGCGTCCGGTCGGGACCTGTAATGACCACTTCGCGCTGCTATTCGAGTATCCCAGGAAAGTCGGCATCACGTTCAGCTCGCGTCAGATAGAAGGTCACGGCACACAGCCCGAGGGCATTCGAAACCGGATGTTCGGCTCCAAGGGCGTGCTGGAAACCGAGTACGGCGGGCAGGTAATAATCCGCGGCGAGAACTTCTATCGCGGCGGCAGCAGTCCCGGCATATACAAAGACGGTGCCGTGGCCAATATCGCCACGTTCCACAAGAGCATCGTCGAGGGTAATTATGCCAATCCGACTGTCGAGCCGAGCGTCCGCAGCAATCTGATTACAATCCTCGGCCGGACCGCTGCTTATACCGGCGAGAAAGTAATGTGGGCCAATCTTGTCAAAAGCACGGAGAAACTCGATGCCGGCCTTATAGGCCTGAAGTCATAAGTGAGTCGGGGCATCGCCCTGACTATTATTTCATGGAGGTACAGAAATGAAACGTTTACATATAACTCGCCGACAGATGATGGTGGGGGCAGCTCGCACTGCTGCAGGGCTTGCAGTGACATGCTCCTGCGCTCCTTTGGCTAAGCAGGAGCAGGAAAAAGCTACCACAGGATTTAAGCTGGGCGTCTGTGACTGGACGATAGGAAAGAAAGCTGATCCGGATTCGTTCGAGGTCGCCAAACGGATTGGACTGGACGGTGTACAGGTGGATTTCGGCAGCGGGGAAAATAGTCTGCCGTTGTTTGACGAAGAATTGCAGCAGAACATGCTCGACCAGGCACGCAGGCATAAAATGGAAATCGCTTCGCTAGCAATGGGAGTACTCAATAATGTCCCGTACAAAAGCGATATGCGTGCCGAGCGATGGGTGCGGCAGGGCATCAGAGTCGCCGAGACGATGGGTCTTAAGGTAATTCTGCTGGCCTTTTTCGGTGAAGGCGACCTGCAAAACGATGAGCAAGGTACCGCCAGGGTCGTCCAGCGGCTCAGGCAGGTCTCTACCGATGCGGAAATGGCAGGCGTCACGCTCGGGATCGAATCCTGGCTCAGCGCCGAGCAGCACATCGACATTATCGAACAGGTCGGCTCGCCCGCCGTCAAGGTTTACTATGACGTGGCAAACTCGCATAAAGCAGGCTATGATATTTACCAGGAAATCCGACAACTCGGCTCGCTTATTTGCGAATTTCATGCTAAGGATTACGATGACCTTTACGGCAAAGGCTCTATTAACTTCAAAGAAGTCCGCCAGGCGATCGATGATATCGGCTATCGAGGCTGGCTCGTAATGGAAGGCACGAAAATGCCGCTGGGAGTAGAGGAAAGCTGCCGCTACGACGCCGAGTATCTGCGGGGAATCTTTCCGAAAAAAGTCTAATATAAAACAGAGAAAGGAACTAAGATGAAACCTCGTTACTACAGCACTATTTTGGTCATACTGGTTCTTGCTACGGCCCAATTCGCAATAGGCACACCGCTGGACGATTATGTCGCAAAACCTGATGACAGCTATACATATAGCGTTGTCAAGACCGCTGACGGCCCGGGTTATACCGCTTATATTCTGGATTTGACCTCGCAAACCTGGCGCAGCAAGGACGAAGTGGACCGCCCACAATGGAAGCACTGGCTGACAATAGTAAAACCCGCCAATGCCACGAGTGACACGGCTCTGCTGTGGATTACCGGCGGCAGTATTGGCCGGCCTGCGCCGGATTCGCCCGACAAGATGCTGGTCGGTATCGCCCTTAGTGCCGGGGCGGTTGTTGCCGAGATAAGAATGGTGCCGAATGAGCCGCTCGTTTTCCCGGACGGCGGCAGGCCCCGCTCGGAAGACGAAATTATCGC
>JAFGPJ010000028.1 GCA_016936275.1 Sedimentisphaerales bacterium | reverse complement strand
GCTTGCAGACCTCGACGCCCCAGGCCATATTGTCGAACATGTAATCCTTGTGGTTTACCTTGCTGTTAAGATATTCGAGGCAGATTGTCACGCCCTTCTTTTCTGCATATCCGGCAATTTGTTTTAGAGCGGCGACCGAATTCTCAACACCAACGTCGTCTGGCATTCCTTCTCGGTTGCCGGGAAAGGAAATCACGTTCGGATATTTATACTCGGCGGCGGCATCTATTGCCGTCCGGATTTTCTCCAGACATTCTTCGTGATTTTCTTTTCTGTTGATTCCCTTCGTCAGGCCGTGAGTATTAACCATAGAGCATTGGAGGTCGTATTTTTTCAGGGTGGGAAAATCGTTAGGCCCAAGCAGGTCGATTGCTTTTAAGCCCATTTTCTTGCCGATTACACACATCTCTTCGACCGAGAACTTGCCGTAGCACCATTTGCTGACGGACTGATTGATGCGGCCGTTTTTGACGACCCGCTCAACATCGTCCGCTGTAATGGCCTGCCCGGCACGAGTCAATGCCCCGGCAATAGTCCCGGCGGCAATCAGGGAACTGCTGCGGATAAAGGTTCGCCGTGAAAGTTTACTGTGGTTCATCATTATCTCCTTTTCTATATCAGACTTTTAATTGTTCTTTGAGTTTATTAACAAGCTCCACAACTTTAGCCGTTGCATCTCTGATGTTTATCTTACTGCTCTCGGATTCGCAGCGCAGTTTTACTTCGACATTACCGTCAGCAAGGGATTTCTGACCGACATTCACTCTTATTGGAATACCTAAGAGATCAGCATCCTTAAATTTCACTCCGCCGCGCAGGACCCGATCGTCCAGCAATACCTCAATACCATTGCCGAGCAACTGTTTATAAATGTCCTCAGCAGTTCGAGCAACCTGCTCGTCATCCTGATTTACGGAAGTAACAATGACCTCGCACGGAGCGATGCTGATAGGCCAAATAATGCCGTTGCTGTCATTGCCAAGCTCAATAGCCGAAGCGAAGATTCGGTTCACACCAATGCCGTAGCAGCCCATAATACAGGGGTTTTCATGCCCTTGCTCATCGAGAAACTTTGCCCCGAGTTTTGCGCTGTATTTTGTTCCAAGCTTAAATACCTGTCCGACTTCGATACCCTTCTTAAAGAGCAGCTTTTTGCCGTTATGCGTGTCCCCTTCACCGGCAAAGCGGATGTCGGCAACGATAACATTTTCGCCCTCAAGAGGAAAATCTCTGCCGGGCACGACATTTTTAATATGGTAGTCGGTCTTATTAGCCCCGGTGATACCCACCGCCATCGCAGCTACGGCGTGGTCGATAATCATTTTTGAGACCTTATCGGCTATACCCATCGGCCCGGCGAAGCCGACTTTGGCGCCGGTGACTTCTTCTATCGTTAACTCGGCAGCAAGATCTATATGCTCGCCGCCGATGATTTGCGTCAATTTCTCGGTATTCAACTCATGGTCGCCGCGTACAAGGGCGGCAATTGTGCGTTCACCGGCACTGTAAATCAGGGTTTTAATCATATCATTCGGCCGGGACCCGAGAAAACCGCAGACCGCTTCAATAGTGCCGACATTCGGCGTGTGAACTTCTTCTGCCGGTGGAATGGCCGCATCTGCTTCTTCTTTCGGCAGCGGATCAACAGCCGCTCTTTCGAGATTTGCCGCATAGGAGCCGTCCTCGGCATATACAATCGTATCCTCGCCGGATTCGCAAGGCACGGTGAATTGATGTGATCCGGAGCCGCCCATCTCGCCGGATTCTGCCTCGACAATCACGTATTCCAGCCCGCAGCGTTTGAAAATCCGGCAATAAGCATCGTACATTGCCTGATATGATTTATCGAGGCCTTCAGCATCGACATCGAAGCTGTAGGCATCTTTCATTATAAATTCACGAGACCGAATCGCGCCAAACCGGGGCCGAAACTCATCGCGGAATTTCGGGGTTATCTGATAAAGATTAATCGGCAACTGCTTATAAGATTTTACCTCGCCGGCAATCATGGTCGTAAAAACCTCCTCGGCGGTCGGGCCGAGCGCGTTCATCCTGCCATGACGGTCCTCGAAGCGGAACATTGTCGGGCCATAATCAACACTGCGGCCGGTTCTGTCCCACAGTTCGAGCGGCTGCATGGACGGCACGATAATCTCCTGTGCGCCGGCTCTGTTCATTTCCTCACGGACGATTTCGATAATTTTAAGCAGGCTGCGCCATCCGAGTGGCAGGTATGTATATGTTCCGCTGGCGACCTTCCGGCACAAACCCGCCCGAATCATCAGTTGATGGCTGGCTACCTCCGCATCGGCGGGAATTTCCTTAACCGTAGGTATAAACGTCCGGCTGTATCTCATATTTTGTCCCTTATGGCCTGTCAATCTTAGATTGTATTATCATCAATTTATAGTCAGCATATTTAGAGCGATTTATAGTCTATAAGACAAAGCATTGCAAGGATATTTCATTTCCGGCCATGAACACGGAGCAACAAGGGGAAATTTGTGACTATTTTTCTTGCAATATCATCCCGTCAAGTGTAAAGTCTGTGCCAATAGATTTCTATATTGCTGAAATCAGGGCGATTAGCTCAGTTGGTAGAGCAGCTGACTCTTAATCAGCCGGTCGGAGGTTCGAGTCCTCCATCGCTCATTCAAATCTGCGGTTTTTCGAGAAAGTGCCGATGGCTATCAGGCTAACTATATGTTTTTGGATATGACTTACATTGCTATGCATTAGCTCAAGTATTATCAACTTGGCTCGATTCGGTAGAGGTGAGTCTTTGTTCTCAGGAATAAGGAACCTGTTATCGGCAGATCAGGACATCATTGAGCCATTTATTTGGTAAAAACCTCAAGAAAAACGTGTGTAAATATCTCTTCCAGATGACTATTATTTGAAAAAAGGATAATAAATGCAAAATTGGCTTATAACAATCCTGCTATCAGGAATTTGTATCGGGGGCGGGCTTCATAAAAGACCGGTAATTTCCACAGCCGGGCAGAGTACCGGGAAAGAGCTGCGTGACATTATAGGAGTGACACATGTCGATGGCAAGTATTGCCTGACCAACGAAGATTTTCTGAACGAAGGGGCCGATCAGATTTTATCCTTAGGCTTACGGGTGATTAAGGTCTGGTTTCATAATCCACAACAGAAATACCCCTTTAATTCGAAGTGGCCGAAAATGAACAGCCTGGTTGAGATGGCAAAGTCACCCTATTTCAGGGAGCTGTTTGATAAGCCAATGACAACCTACATTTTGATGTGCTTTTCAATGGGCCCAGATGCAGCCTACTGGAGGAAAGGGATAACCGAGGAGCAGAAAATGGATGAGCAGCGTCAGTTTTACGAACTGGCCAAATACTTATTGACCACGTACAAGGGGACTCATAAGACCTTCATATTGCAGCACTGGGAAGGTGACTGGCTGATTCGCGGCAATTACGACAGAAATGTTGATCCAACGCCGGAAGCTATAAACGGCATGATCGACTGGCTTAATGCACGGCAGGCCGGAGTGAATCAAGCCAGAAAAAAGGTTGGAACGGATGGAGTTCGTGTGTATCATGCAGCCGAGGTCAACCGTGTTGTCGATTCTATGAAGAATGGCAAACCCAGTATGGTAAATACGGTTTTACCTCAAACCGAATTAGATCTGGTCTCCTATTCAGCATGGGATTCGACAATAGCTTATCCGGAAGATCCGCAGGTATTCCGCGAGGCGCTGGATTTCATAGCGAAAAACATGCCGGATAGTCCAGATTTCGGAAATCATAATGTGTACGTCGGTGAGTTTGGAATGCCTGAGAATAAATTTCCAGCCGAGCAGATCCAAAAAATTATCCCCAACGTCGTGACGACTGCTCTTGATTGGGGATGCCCCTACATAATATATTGGCAGCTATATTGTAACGAGCTTCAGGACAGCAAAGAACTAATACCCGTACACGACAACAATGCTGTCCGCGGCTTTTGGCTAATACGACCGGACGGCTCCGGGGCATGGGTATGGGACTATTTATCCGGATTGTTGAATTCAGGTGGCAAAAAGAAATATAAATAAACAAGCTACTGCTCAACAACGAAAGATATCAGCTATCAGCATACTGATTTTCTTTATGGCCTGTAGCTTATATTACTCTCTGGGCGTTTCTTATTCCGGAGCAATTGTAAAAGTGTCATTCTCAAGGTTGATCGTTACTACTGTTCCATCTGCAAATGTTGTCTGCTGTCTGCGATAGTTTTCATCAAGAAATTTATGGCTGGTCATTTCTATCAGAGCAAGTCTTTCGTTGAGACTACACATAGTCCGAACTCGCTCTAACTCCGCCTCAGAAGGCTCGATTGATAAGTACGGCAATCCTGCATGTGCAAGACCATGTAAATAACCCAAGTCTTTCTCCGGAATGCCCCAGGCTCCTTTCCCGAGCGACCAGGGTATAAAGAGTGCATCATGATAAACAAGACTGAAAAGGGGAACGGGTATGCCCATAGCCGGCCCTCTACCCGGATTCGGACTCAAGGCAAACGGACCATGATGAACCAGGTCCAAATGGGGGATCGCCCAGTCAGCAGGTTCTTCGGAACTAACAACTCCGACTCGAGTGCGGATAAAATCAAAACAGTCTCCCCTGTATCGAAGGCATTGTTCTCGTGTCACAGGATGCTCCGGATTATAGCACTCATCCGGCGGGACAACGGCAAAAACATCCAGATATGCTCCTCGGACCTTGACATTGTTATTAAGGATAGAACGGTAATTCTTAATTACATGCCCAAGAGCCAAACTGGAGCAAAGAATTGATTGTTTGCCGCCGTACCAGGTACTGCCGTAATACCTATGACCATTTTCCAGTACGACCGTATGCCGCTCATTATATGACTTTGCATCAAGGTAATAATCGCGGTATTGGTCGTGCAGGGCAAAAACATAACCCAGGTCATCGCAAGCCTGTGCCAGAGCACGAAGACCTTCCCAACCCCCTGCTTCCGGGCTCGGAGGCAAAACATCAGGATGAAGATTGTCATAACCGCGAAATCCCCAACCATCAAGGTGAACATAGGCCTTTTTCACTCTCCTCTTTTTCAGGGCACGTAATTGCTCTGCTCTCTTGTCAAAACTGGTATAATAATGATTCTTATCAGGCTCCTTCTTATTGTAATAGCTAGACTCCGGCTGGACGTGTATGAGAATATTCGTGTGAATTACAGGAGAGCCGATTAATTGCTTCACAATCGGACTACGGGCAATCTTCTCATTTAAAGAAACGAAAGATCCATGTTCGGTGACATAACGTCGATACCGTTTGGCAAGAGTCACATAGTTGCCTTTCCGAAAGAAACACAATTTGGCCCGCCTTGGATACGAAAGTTTTCCCAGAGAATGTACCCAGTGAGCGCCAATTCGCGTCGGCCCGCCCTCAGGGTGTGAAAAATGGCAGCCGCCATCGGCTGGCGTCTCAAGAATAACCATCGCCGCTGAATCGCCTTTCTGATGGCCCCACCAGGGCATGTAGAGACCGCGACCGTAAGATATTGTGTCGTAAAGCCAAACACGCTGAGGCCATTGCTTTGGCAGCAGCATTCCCTGCATGAACGGGACCACTGTAAAATCGAAGCTTGCCTGTTCGAAGTGAGCCGGCCATAAACACTGTTTTACAGCAGCGGCATCTTCCGCAGCAACCAGCTCGCAAACAAGCTCTTCGTTGGGAGTCTGAAGGCATATATTTAGCTGCAGGCGAACTTCCAGCGGCTCGTCTTGATGGACATAGCCGCTCAATCGGATTTTTATGCCGGACATGAATCCTGTTTCGTATGGTTCTATGATAATTTGTTTTGCATCTTTAAGACGTAAAGGGATGTTCCGGCCACTATGTTCAATCGTCAGATCTCCCTGCCTTGAGCCTTCAATATTCCATGGAACGTCTTTATCTTCGACCTGCATTGCAAGAGAATTTGAGTCGATTACTACTGTAAGGTGTTCCCCATGTATGCTCCATTGGGTAGCATCTTGCTCGACCGTCACATTTGGATTGCCCCATTCGAGCTGTGAAAGCTTCCCCGAACAAACACAATCATGGGAAAATATCAAGCAAACTAATAACGGCAGGTGTGTTTTACAAGTCATAAGGCAGCAACCTTTCCTCTCTATGTATCTGATTTAGTTGGTTAAGCAGTCTATGCGACTTTAAATTCCTGTCTCATTAATCGCATGCTGAATGACTTTTATGTAGGTCTCGTGCATCTCGCTGAGTTCATTGTCATTTGTCGTCAGGGCCATAGGAAAATCAGTGAGAGGCAGTTTTGGTTTTGATTTTTTCAACTCCGGCAGATTCGCCGATAAATCCATGAACTTACGGCCCCAGTCTTTGAGGGTCAGATCGGCCTTGACCAGACCGGCAAACAGGCTGACATCTCCGGATTCCGGAGTATCAGCAAACGGCCAGGATAGCCATCCATCGGCCAGTGGACGTGACGCCTCGATTTCTCCGCTTATCCAGAGGGTTTGCTGCTGTTCGCTCAGATAAGGATGATGCTGGGGCGCCCCTCCGCCGTACCATCCGAATTCACCGAGAACCACCGGCTTGCCGGTATGACAGTAGGCTAAAACTCCCTGCAGATAGTCTATGTTCTTTTGCCAGTTCTCCTCTGATTGAAAAGGGCTGCCCAGAGTTGGATAAAAATGAATAGTCACAAAATCGAGCCAGGGAGCTTGCCGGCGTGGATTAAAAGCGGCATAACGATCCGGATTGCCCGAACGAACCAGCGGATAAGACCACTGGATATAACCAACCGTAACTAAGTGAGTCGGATCTACCCGGCGAATGGCCTCAACCTGGTGGCGCACCCACTCATTGGCCAGATGCTCTCGAAATAGCTGTAAGTCCCTCAGTCTCGGATTTCCCGGGTCGGGCCGATTTTCCGGCACTGCCACATTGCCCCACTCGTCGGCTTCGGTCAGTTCATTGCCCCATGCAGCCTTCATCGCTTCGCGGTTTCCATAGGTACTCTGCAGCCAAACATTCCATTGTGGTCGCCATTCTTCGACAAACCAAGGCATGTGCGGCTCATTAAGAAGGTCCCATGCGAAAATTGCCGGCTCGCCATGATAAAGCTGTGCTACAACAGTCCAAAAATTCTCAAGTGCCTGTAGTGCCGCCTGTCCGGCGAAACGATCCGGCTTCCAATAGTCGGGTTGGCCTTCCCAGTGGTCAGGACCGGTAAGAATCAGCCTAATACCATTCTCGCGGGCGATTTCGACGAGCTTATCCAGTTTCGTAAGGGCCTGCTCTTCGATCTTTTCAGCGGTCGGTTGAAAGCTGCCGGCAGTCAAAAAAACACGGGCACAATTGACGCCCATCCCGTTCATAACGCGAAAGTGTTGCCGAACCTTTTCGGCATCAAACCGCCGCCATAATTTCGGAGCCCAGCCGGTATGAGGATCGTAATAGTTCGTGCCGAATGGAATATAGGGGCGACCGGAATCAGCCTCTACAAATCCATTTCCGCCCGGTGCAACCGCTATAAGTTCCATGCTCTGGCGATTTGTCGCTCCGGTGACAGCGAAAGGCCAAATGGATATGGAAACCACAGCAACTATAATTCGACTTAACCTTCGATCCATTGCCCGATGTTCCCCGTAACATGCGTTAAAATGTGTGAATTTTGTTCAGTCCGTTATCTATATAGAATCGAATCAGACACTTTGAGAATCTTTTTTGCACAGGCTATCAGTAAGCACTCCAGAGATACAATATCTATGGCATATCAGCACATAACCCGTTGTGTATACCATACTTCCCACAAGAGCAGAAAAACCATTTACCTTATATTTACTTTTTGGGGGATTACTTGTCAACAATAATTACTTTACATGAAAATTGTTGTTGTTACATTGATAGAGAAAAGTGAAAAGTTGCATGATATGGGAACTAAACATCTAAAACAAGAAGGAGACGATTATGACAACTGACGAAAGAATGGAAAAGATGGAAGGCCAATTGGCTTGCGTAAGATGGTTTAACCGCATTCTCATATTCAGCATAGTCTTGTTTTTGGGAATCTGGCTCATCTTAAAGAGCTTTGGCCCAGAGACAGCGTGGGCACAGTCCAGCGTGGAAGAAATTCGAGCCAAAAAATTCGTCCTTGAGGACGAGAACGGTAAGATACGCGCCACGCTCGCAATGACCGAGAATGGGCCGATGCTTTCGCTGTCCGATGAGAATGGCAAAACCCGTGCCGCGATGAGGGTGGCTGAGGGCAAGCCGTCTTTGAGCTTGCACGACGTGAACGGAAAGGAGCGTGCCAGTCTGATGGTGGGCACGCTGGGACCGTACCTAACGTTGTATGACGAGAATGACAAGCTCCGTGCCGACTTGTCGGTGGGCAAAGATAGCTCAAGCTTGTCGCTGAGTGACGAGAATGGTAAGGAGCGTGCTGTGATCGGGATGTTCGACGAGCCGGATTTGTTTCTGTTTGACGAGAACGGCGAAATAATTTGGGCAGCGCTATAAGCCCTGACCATATTTTTTGAAAGAAGCTTCATACCAACTTTGAGACAAATGATGAGACGTGAAAAGCAAGCAAGCCGAGACTTTTATCGACATTCTGAAACCGGTGAAATTCTCCGGAGTTAAACTTTTTCCGGTAACTCAATCACTCAGAGCCAGTGATATGATACAGAAAGACATCCGGGATGCCGGCGTAGCCTTTGAAACCGATGCGGGTGTTTGCTGCTTCCACGGCCTCCGTAACACTTACTCAACCAACTTGAGCAAAACCAATGCTACATGGATGGAATATAAGGTACTTATGATGCACTCGCTCAAGACCGATGTTACCGCCGGCTTTACGTAAGTCTTTCTTGAAAGGCAAAGAGAAATAGTGGAGCAAATACCCGGCTTTGAATGGCCGGTACAAGTTAAGAAAGCAGCGGAGTAAATTTACCTCTCATTTACTTTTTATGCACAGCTATATGCAACAATACGCAAACAAGGACAAAATAAAACGTCACTACGTTTCAAAAACATCGTTTTCAGGCTGTTTTAGTAGGCTGACCATAAATACAATACCTGTGGCGTAGTAAGATCATACAGCGTGGTTCTATCGAGTTTCAAGAGGTTCGGCTTATGGTAGCTTAGAAAATCAGCAAAAGTGAAAGGCTTGCGATATGCCACCACCTGAGCAGTTTCAATTCCCGCCATAGTCTTGACTGATTCTATCGCCTCATCCAGATAGCCGATATCATCTATCAGCTTTTTATCGCGGGCTTCATTTGCACCGAAAATACCACCGTCAGCCAACCTTCTGACCTCGTTCGCATCAAGAGTTTCCTTTCTTCCTTCGGCTACAATTTGTACAAACCTCTCGAAAGCGGGTGTAATGAGCTTCTCCTGCATGTATTGAAGCTCTTCCGGGGCCGGCTCTCTGAATGAGCTTGGCCAATCCTTTTTCTGGCCTGACTTTATAGTGACCGGCAGGACACCAAGTTTTTCTTCGAGCAGCTCCTGCACAACAAAGAACGAGCTTATCACGCCAATCGAGCCTGTAATCACGGTTGGCTCAGCAATGATTTTCTCACAAGCAACCGACGTATAATATCCCCCTGAAGCGGCGACTCCCTGCATAAATGCAACGACCGGTATGTTTTCTTTGCTTCGGAATTTCTTTATTTCCTTATAGATCTGATCGCTGGCCGAAATCGTCCCTCCCGGCGAATTCACGCGAACAATCAAACCTTTCACATGCCTGTCCCGGCCGGCTACTTTTAGCTGCTGGTAAACCTCGCTGGCAAGCTGGCCATGGATTACGCCCTGCAATGTAATCACAGCGATTTTATTCCTTGAAGGACCTTCTCGTATCACTTCTTCGGTGAACATTCCTCTTTGTCCCGTTGTAAACAGGGCGACCACGCCGATTAGCATCAAAAACAACACGAAATTGGCCATAACTGAAAAAGCTAAAACAATACCCCAGAAAATCCTCCAGCCGGTTCCTTTTTTGGCTGGTCTTATTGTCTGTGTACCGGCATTCAGGCTTGATATCGGTCCTGCTGGCTGTGGCTCTATCGGGCTCGATATATTGTTGTCCTGCTCGAAATCCATAATTCTGCCTTTCATAAAATAACAAAGGCATTATAGACATCATAATATATGCTGTCAATACCAGGCCAGGGTTAACCGAAGGAACAAGAAATCTGAGTCAGTAATCAGCGGCAGTGCCATTGGAATGATTTTATCCATCCGTCCCGACATATATCCTGTAATTTTATAATCCTGTGTACTATTTAGAAACCTGGCATTACAGTAATCGTAACATCTGCAACGTGAACGTCTGATCCAGGTGCAGTATATAATATTTTCACTTTCTCAGCCTTGACACAAACGTTTCGTACTGCCACATTCTCACTTAAATCAAGAGGGACCTTCGGATTGTCTATCCAACATGAATACTTTCCCGGCACCATACCGGTAGGCTTTATCTTGCACATGAGTTGTAAATCAAAGTTAGACTTTATCCTGATTTCAGTACATCCTTCGTATGTTTCGAATTCTACCTGCTGTAATTTTATCGACAGGTCTTGCACATCCAATATCTCAACATACATACCAACATCCATTACCACAGGAATATTGCATACTCTCTCCGGCGCGTACGGAAATCTGCCGAAAATTCTTGTCCTGCTTGCTGCCTGCAACGATGGCGGCAATAGTAACATTAAAGATATCCCAATTACACTTTTCCTTAACATATTTAGACCTCCTTGCCTAACTCATGCACTAAAGGGCAATTCGCGGGTAAGCTTTGAGCTCTTCTTATCTCCCTGAAAAGCAAATCGTACCCATCTCCTATTTGTAAAAACCGGCATAAAGCAATAGCTTCATACACGAATGACCAATCTACTGTTAATAGTTTTGAATAACAGCTCGGGAAAAAATACTCTAACTTTTTGAACGTATTTACCCAATACCGAGATAGGAGGACTGCGAGCTGTGCTGTTGACAGCAATGGCTGGAAGAAAATCCTTGTACTGACTACTTCTTTCTATTGCCACGCCTCTGTCTCCTTTCAGAGGCCCTCCTCCTTGAGAACATAGCTAACCGGCCGGACCTGCAATCAGGTTTGACCTCATCCTTGTTAAAGCTATGTGTGGTCTGATTATCAATTACCAGGATTTGAATATGTCGTCAAGAAAAAAATGAGAGTTATGAATAAATTCTTGTATTTTATAGGACGCATATAGTAAAACACTTACATTTCGATACTTATAAATACGAGCAATTTTAGCCCGCGGTCAATTCTTCTAAATGTTTTGCAGCTCGTTTAAGATATTTCACGATTTGTTTCGTATGCTTGTTCTTTTTGCCGTTCCAGAGCCATTTTAAGATATACTCAATTTGAACCTGGTCTAACTCGCGCCAATTGCTGCGACGTAGATTATTTGGTAATTCGTATTCATCGGCATGATTCAGCAATACAGCGACACCAGCCAGTGCTCCCAATACCATATTTTTCGGTTCGATCCCGTATTCTAAAGCCAGTTGTATTGTGCCGAATACCCGGCCGTCCATTTCGAGTTTGCGCACCACATCGCGAGTAACTCTGTCGATCGTATCACCCAAAAAAGGATTGGTCATTCTTTCGAGCAGGTCGTCGGCAAAAACTTCATAGCCGGCCTCGGTAAAAAGCTCGTCTCCGAGACGAGCATGTTTTTTTATCAGTGCCGCCCCGGATTCCTTCAAAAAAGCATTCCTGCCTATTTGCATTAAGACTTTATCGTCCTTGAGTTCAGTCATGGAAACAGCTCCCTTTACAGCCCCGATAAAGCCGAGCAGTGAATGTATGGCGTTATGGCCGTACAGCTTTGCTTCTTCGAAAGGTAACAGGTCGTCTTTTTCGATGAAGACTTCTATGCCGGGCTTAAAACCCTCAATCCGTGTTCGGCTTACCAGGATTCGATTGAACTGCTCGACAAGAAAAGCCCGGTTAAGGCCCGGTGCTATGGTCTTGAGCTTAAGTTCGCCAATTTCGGCAGGATTCGTAACGACCCTGCTCATCTTACCGATTGCCGTATTGAGAAATTGCATTCTTCCTTTCGATAGTACAGCATTTTTTTCTTTGACTGCTTTTTCCAATATTTCCGCCGCTTGATTGTTGTTTTCTGCAGTGTAAATAATTATTGCTTCGGCGCTGTTATTTTTCAAACCCTCGGCTATCAGAGAAACAACACTATTCGATCTGCCCGACTCATAGAAACTTACAGACGGCAGACTGGTAACGATTTCCGTTGACTGTGCCAAGATGTCGAGGAGGCTTCCCCTGTCCACTGTGACGTTCGGATTCAGCAGCTCCACATGATCAATTCGCAGCGGCTCGATTCCGTCGGCTTTAGCGACATTCACATAATAGCTGCCATTGTTGGCCCTGACGGCACTAACCAAATCAGCATCAATCTCGGCCACAACAATACGTGTGAAACTGCCGCTTTGAAACGCCTCCTTGGCAAACAGCCCGCCCTGTATCGGCCCGAATCCGAAACCGGTAAATACGTGCTTAGACATTATTAATGACCTGCGGCCTTAAAAAACTCATTGATCTGTTGCTTGTCTGTTAGAACCTTCATTTCCAGATCGTAAGTTCTGCTCTTACCTGGTGCAAGATGGATGAGTTTTTTCTGCTTGCGAGCATTGGCCTGGCCGATGGGAGGATTCGTCCCCGGCTCGAGGGCTGTTACATACTCGCCAGGCCCCCAATGCTGCCAATTGCTCAGCCACGGCAATTGTTTCTTCTTATATTTCAGAACAAGCGCCAAGCCGAGCTTTCGATTATACAGGCCGGTATTACACATCCCCTTCTTATCGGCGACCACATCGATAAAAGCACAGCCTTCACCGCCGCCTCGATGACCGTCGAGTGGCCTGGAGCATTTTCGGAAATTGCGCTTGCTGTTGAACACAGCATTATCCATATCCAGTCTGCGCGAATCCCAGTTGCCCTTGCATATAATTTCTGTGCCTTCATCAACGAGCGGCCAGCCGTAATTACAATGATATAATATCATGTGCGGTACCGGCGTATTGCCGAGGTTCGTTACTACATCGTGAATTCGAACAGCCGGTTCACCGAGTATGCCCGATATCGTACGCCTCAACTCCAGATTAGGTCCGAACACACGAGATTGCTTGATTACGGCTGTGATACTCATTTGAAGCTTGCCGACTGCCAGGTCCGGCTGGATAATAGATTCAATCTGTGCCGGAATATTACTTACACGCCCGTGCAGACCCCGCTCTCCGAATTCGTCGCTTTCAGGACCTCCTATATGAGTCAGACCACAAGTCGTCAATAAACCGCCGCCGAATGAATACAACCATTCCAGCCCGCGATTCGCATCCGGTTTTGGTGCTGTTACACCCGCATGGCTCAACCAGGCAAGACTGTGCTGGTTATAGAAAGCATCGACGATATCAAGTCCCCTGTCGATTACTACCTTATACCGAAGACCAGCCCCGGTGTTGATCCAGGCGATTCGAGTCCCCTTAGCAAGACCGTTATCCAGAACAGAGGTTTCTATACCTCCGATTTGTGAGACGTTATTTACTTTGTTCTGCCAGTTAAATCCATGCACCTTTTTGGCCATCTGTATTCCCTTCCCTT
>JAFGPJ010000263.1 GCA_016936275.1 Sedimentisphaerales bacterium | reverse complement strand
GCAGAACCCGAGGCTCTGCGAAATCTCATCCAGCCGGCCTTCGAAAGGCAAGGCCTCAACGGTTTTGGCGCCGGCGAGTGAAATGATATTAGTGCCATCGCTGCGGGCAGTCAGGCTCTGGGCCAGATGCTGCAACGGCGGCGTGCCCATTCCGCCGCCGACAAGAAGGACGGTTTTCTTGCCGTCCGGGATTTGAAAGCCGCGCCCCAGGGGTCCTATGACGCTTATTTGATCACCGGCGGACAGCGTCATCATGCGAACCGTGGACGGCCCGACTACACAATAGAGAAGCTCGGCGAACGTTTTATCGCCATCGGGAGTCACTTCGGCAAAGCTGAAAGGCCGCCGCAGCAGTATTTTTCTGCCGGCAGCGTCACGCAGCTCTTGCGGCACGGCGTCTGTTGACGGCAGGGCGGTTTTGGAGAGGTCGAATTGAGCGAATTGTCCCGGCTGGAAATTGGCAAAAGCCCTCGCGCCATCTTGCGTGAACTGGAGTCTGAGCCGACCGAATCCGGGTCCGATCCGTCTGTTGGAGCAGACCTGTGCTTCGAACATGCCTTTTGCCGATGATGAGTATCCTTCCGGCATAAATCGTCACTGTTCCTCTTAGAGCAGGCCTTCGTAAACTCTTACGCCGTCCACAACTTTGCATACGTGAACGGCGAATTTCTTTGCGAAACCGGGACAGCTTCGCGGATAGGCCGTATCGACAGCGGCCTTCACGGCCTCAACGAATTCGGCTCGAACTAAAGCTCCGGATGCCCCCTTGTCGCCGCCGCCCAGCATTCGCTCGCCAAGAACTCCCGGCACCGTTCTGACAATGTCGCACATTGTCTCCAGCTCAGGGCCGGATATCTTATAGTCGTCGCGAAGTCCGAGACCGTCAGCCCGGAATATCCGTCCGACGGTTTCGATGTCACCTGCCTTCCATGCTTCGAGCATTTTGTAGAATCGTTTCTGAGCGCCGAAAATGTATTTCAGCCGGTCGCACAAATCCGGATATTTTGCCCCGAATTCGCTCAAGATTTTTTCGTAAGACTTCTCGTCTTTGATGTCCGCGAGGCAGGATATTTCGTAGCCGGCTTTTTGCAATATCGAGACGAGCTTTTCACATTCAGCCCTGCGGATGGCATAGGTCGATTTTTCCAGGCCGGGGCGGTCAGTGCCGGTATCGAGAACCACAATCCGAAAATCTGCCGCTCCGGCACCAATCGGGACATAGTCAATCGAGCGGTCCTTGGGATTGTAGTGTGTCGCCATTCCCTCGCGGGCGTAGATAATCATGGTTTGGTCGAGCTTTCCGCAGGGCGAGCCGATATAATCGTTCTCCACGGCCTGGGCCAGATCGACTATTTTATTCTTATCATCGACTTCTATGCCGTTGGCGTCGAAGAGCGACAGAATCAAATTGTTGCAAAGAGATGCCGAGCGGCTCATTCCGCCGCCGGGGATGTTGCCGTAAAGAACGCCGTTAATGCCCCTCGAAAGCTCGTAGCCTTCCCGCTTGAGGATGTAATCGATTCCGTACGGGAAACGACCCCATGTCTCGGCAATCGCCGCCGACTTCGGCTCAGGAACTTTGCCAATTTCAAACTCGATGACTCCGTCGTCGGGGAAATTAGCGCTATAGAGCCTTATCTTTTTAGTGCTGTTCGGTTTATAGGCCAGCCAGATGAATCTGTCTGTGCCGACACCGAACAGCTCGGTGCCGTTATAGTCGCCGTGCTCAACGCCGAGACAGAAACGCGATGAGGTCCTCCTGATTTTGCCGCCATCGACGCTGATATTATTGTCTTTCGCGGCCTTTAAGATTATATCTAAAGCTGATTTTCCTGCTTTTGTCAGTTCCATCCTAAATCTCTTAAAAGTCGCCGTTATTTCGCCAGGCCAATCGGGCTGAACAGGAAGTACAACGCCAGAGTAATAATCACGACCACAATACCGGCTATCTTTGCCCCGCTGGAAGAGCGAAGGTTCAGCTTCGAGACCTGCTTAAACTCAATCGGCTCCGGCAGGGGTTTGAGCACAGTAATGACTGCCATCACGACCATGCAGAGCGCCAGACAAATTGCCATCCGGTTGAGGAACTGGATGTCCGGCCCAATCTTATAGCGGCCCATCAGGTACATTCCGCCGTAAGCGACAATATTGGTCAGCAGCCCGACCACGCCGGCTATTGGTGGGGCTTTTCGCACAATCAGGCCGAAGACAAATACAGCCAAAATACCCGGCGATATCAGGCCCTGGCTTTCCTGTATGATAGTGAAGATACTGTTTCGGATGTTGGGATTACCCAAACGAGGGGCCAATAGCACCGCAATAACTGAAAAGACCACAACGCATATTCGGCCGAGCAATACGACGGCTTTCTGGCCAGCCTGCGGCGAGATGTACTTTTTGAAAATATCCATTGTGAAAATCGTAGATGCGGCGTTTAGCATCGCCGCCAGCGAGCTGACAATCGCCCCAAGCAATGCCGCCAGGACGAATCCCACCAAGCCCGTTCTCTGAGGCAGCACGCTGCTTAGCAGTTGTCCGAGTGCGGTGTCATATTTATAGGCGATGAACTTGGCGCTTGTGACACTTACACCTGCGGTCTTGGCCGCATCCGTTACAGACTGGTTATACGCTTCCAATTCTTTCGCCAATTCCGGAAATGCGGCCTTCCAAGACTTATCATCCGATTCGAATACCGTATATTTATCTAATTGCAGCTCAGCGAGCTGAGTCTGTGTCAGGGGAAGAGCGAAGGGATTGGTTGTCTTGGCAGCCTTCATAGACGCATCGTCCGGGTACACCGCAAGCATGAACCTGCCCTGGGGCCAGCTTGCAATTGCCTCTTCGGATGGTGACTGCACAATCTGGACCAATTTAGTGGATGGATTGGCCATCTGGTATTTCGCTATTACAGCGGCGTTGTCAACGGCGGATTGGTCCTGCATGTCCTTCGAGAAGAGATTGAAGGCGATAATACCCGGAATGACCACCACAAACGGAATAAGCAACTTCATGAACGCCGAAAATACGATACCTTTCTGCCCTTCGGCCAAAGACTCCGAGGCAAGAGTTCGCTGCGTGATATACTGGTTCAGGCCCCAGTAATAGAAATTCGGTATCCACAGGCCGAGAAGCAGTGCCGTCCACGGCAGAACTTTATCATCGGCGGGCAGGAACATGTTCATCCTGACTTTGTTCAGCTCCCAGAAGCGGTCTATCGCGCCGGTATCCTGGGCGAAGGTTTTTACTCCCACGGCGCCGGTCTTAACATTCTCTATAAAAGCAAGCTCATCCGTCGCGGCACCGAGCTTTTTGAAAGCATATATCATCACGACCGCTCCGCCGACTATCAGCGCACTGCCCTGAATCAAGTCGGCCCATGCGCAGGCTTTAAGTCCTCCGGCCGCTACGTATATCATGGCGATCAGGCCGATTACGAGTGCCGCCGTAGCAATGGGCACATCGTATCCCATCTTATTTGCCATCGTGTTTACCGTTAGTGCTCCCGAATACGTAACCGAGCCTAACAGCACCATGTAGATGAAAAGCGTCGCCACGGCCATGATTGTCCGCGAAGCCGCGTTATAGCGTACTTCGAGAAACTCCGGCATCGTATAAATACCGGCGCGCAAAAAGTAAGGCAGGAATGCAAACGCTACGACAACCAGCGTAATTGCCGCCATCCACTCGTAGCTGGCTATCGCCAGGCCGACATGACTTGCGGCGTTGCCACTCATACCAACTAATTGTTCCGATGAAATGTTGGCGGCGATTAGCGAGAAGCCAATCAACCACCATTTCAGGCCGCGACCGGCGAGGAAGTAGTCTTCGCTGGTCTTTTCGTGCCGGCTCTTCCAAAGTCCGATTGTAATCACCGCGGCAATAAAGCCCAGAAACACCGCAATATCCAGAAGACTGAATACCATAATAGCTCCTTTCCTTAAAACTTTATCCTTATACTAATCGTTATAGTTGAACTATCATAAACGGGTATTTTATGTACAAATACTTGAAAAATCATCTATTTTCTATTAAAAATAATTACTATGAGCGACGTTACCCGTATTTTGACTGCAATCGAGCAGGGCGATGCCCGGGCTGCGGATGAATTGCTACCGGTGGTTTATCAAGAACTGCGTCGCATAGCCGCTCAGAAGCTTTCACGAGAGCCGCCCGGCCAGACGCTCCAGGCAACGGCACTTGTCCATGAGGCCTATATCAAGCTGGTAGGCGTCGAAGCGCAGAACTTCAGCGGACGCACCCATTTCTTCGCCGCTGCGGCCGAGGCGATGCGTCGAATCCTAATTGATAACGCCCGCCGAAAACATCGCCTCAAACACGGCGGCGGTCAGCAGAAGATAGACTTTAATGATGCTGAGATTGCCATCGAAGCGCCTTCGGATAACCTTCTCGCATTGGACGAAGCTCTTGAGAGGCTCACGAAGATGGACAAGGTAAAAGCCGATCTGGT
>JAFGPJ010000262.1 GCA_016936275.1 Sedimentisphaerales bacterium | reverse complement strand
CTTATAATCCGCTCAACAGGTAGAGCCAATCTTCTCGGCACACATATCGACCATCGCGGCGGCTCGGTAAATCCAATTGCTGTCAAGCACATGTGGCTTGTGGTCGAGCCAAGCGACGACGACCTTGTGCTGGCTAAGAATGTCGAGTCTAATGACTTTGCCGATGAGCAGTTCAGTATAAGTGATTGTCTGCCGGCAGGTGAAAAGATCGAGAATTGGGATACCTGGTGCCATGATGAGTATGAAAAACGCAGGAATGATCCATCTATAACCTGGTCCAGCTATATCCGGGCAGCGGTTTTGTACCTGCAGCATCTTAATACGAAGGATGAAGGCAGATTCGAACCTGCGATAAAAGGGATGAATATGATGGTTTACGGTAACATACCACGAGCGGCCGGCCTGAGTTCGTCATCGGCATTGGTTATGATCACGGTTGAGGCTGTAATTCGGATAAACTCGCTTGATATAAAGCCTGCCGATTTTGTTGAGCATTGGGGCTTTGCCGAATGGTATGTGGGTACACGCGGCGGCTGCAGCGACCATGCCGCGATTATATACGGCAGGCAAAATACGCTTCTGCATATCTGGGCTTTTCCGTTGTCCGTAGAGAAGGCGGCACTACCCAAAGGTTATTGTTTTGTTTTGGCGAACAGCAGCATCCAGGCAAAAAAACAGGCCGGTGCCCGCGATATCTTTAACAGCCGAGTCGCTGGATATATTTTTGGCTTGATGTTAGTACGTAAATACTATCCGGAGTATGCCGATAAGCTCGAACGACTACGCGATGTTAATCCGAAAAGACTCGGCGTTGACCAGAGTCAAATCTATCGAATGGTAAAATCACTTCCCGTTTGTGCCAGTAGATCAGATGTTTTAAAACTTCTTCCGGCACAGGAGCAAAAGATTCATCGTGTATTTAGAAGTCACGCCGAACCGAAAGAGGGCTATCTCATCCGGCAGGTATGTCTGTATGGAATTACCGAGTGTATTCGTGCCGAGATGGTTCCTCAGTGTCTGCGGGAGGGTGATATAAGAAAATTCGGTGAGATCATTAATATCTCTCACGATGGGGACCGTGTAACGAGGCTGGTTGACGGCGAGAGAGTGCCCACCGACAACAGTTATTCCAACGAACGGATTGAAGCACTGATAAGTGATCTGGAATCTTGTGACGCCGGACGTATGAGTCGTGCCGAGCTGTGGCGGCAGGGGGGCGGTTATAACGTCAGCCTTCCGGAAATCGATATGCTCGTTGATATTGCACTGGCAACTGAAGGTGTTGTCGGCGCGGGTCTTGTCGGCGCCGGTATGGGCGGTTGCATCGTTGTTGTTGTCGAGGATAAATACGCCCAACAATTGATTGAAAATCTGGCTGAACAATACTACCGCCTGCGTAGCTTACCGGTAAAGGCGGAGGTTATCACTCCCGTGGGCGGATTATGTACTATGAACGTCTGAATCAACTGATAAACGGCTTTTCTTACTTTATAGGTGAGGGCTTCTCGACAGCTTCCATGACCGCCTCGTGTATGACCTGACAGCCTTCTATAACAGCTTCTTCGCTGATACAAAGCGGCGGTGCTATCTTGACGCAGCCTCCGCCCACGCCCACGGGCGCGAACATCAGCAGGCCCTTGTGGAAGCAAAGATTGATGACATTCCAGGCCAGTTCGTAATCCGGTTCCTTGCTGCTCTTTTTGACCATTAATAGCCCTGCGACAAGTCCTGCCCCGGGTGCAAAACCAATCACCTCGGGAAAATCGCTCTTTATATTCTGTAAGTGCTTTTGTAGGACCGGTCCGACTTTAGCAGCGTTTTCGACCAGCTTTTCCTGCTTGATTACTTCGATGCTTGCCAGCGCCGCCGCACAACAGATTGGATTGCCGGAGTGCGTGCTGGTCATCTCATTCGGCCCGTATAAATCCATCACTTTTTCCCTGCCTACAACTGCGCTGATTGGGAGCGAGCTGCTGAATCCTTTGCCGATGCAGAATAAATCCGGCACTATATCATATAGCTCGAAGCCCCACATTTTGCCGCATCGGCCAAAACCAGCCTGGACCTCGTCGAAACAAAGTAGGGAATTATGCTCATCACACCAATTTCTTAAGTCCTTAGCATATTGTTTTGGCATAAAGTTCGGTCCAACTCCCTGATATGTCTCGCTTATCACGCCGGCCACGTTATCCGGCTCGACTCCGAGTTGTGCCAGGGTTTTCTCGAACAGCTTAAAGCTTGTATCTTCACAACGGAAACCATCAGGGAAGTGTACATGGACTATCTCTGGATCGAGGTTTTTTATCCACGCCTTACCGCCACTTATGCCTCCCATCTGCTGGGCGCCGAGGGTCCTGCCGTGGAAGGAGTTTTCAAAAGAAACTATGATGCTCTTATCATCTGAGCCAGTCTTTCGCCCGTGCGTACGCATCAGCTTTAATGCGCATTCTGTGGTTTCTGCTCCTGTACTTAGCAAAAAGGCCTTATTTAACTGCTGCGGAGCCAGCGAAACAAGCTTTTGAACAAGCTCAATCCTCGGCTGATTGGGAAAACAATAGCTTGTTAGAAGCGGTTTTGAAGCCTGAGCGATAATTGCATCGGTGATTATTTTGTGGCCGTGACCGGCATTGGTTACAAGCACGCCGGACGAAAAATCGAGCCATTTGTTGCCGTGAGCATCGTAAACATTAACACCCTCGGCCCGGTCCCAGATGACCGGCGGCTGACCGCGCATGCTCACAGACTCGGCACCGCGAAGTTTTTCAATCTGCTTTATGGTCTCCGAATTTGGAATAGCTCCCGATATCTTGCGAAACTTCGTCGATATGGGTTTAACTTCTGTTGAAACAAGTGGAAATTCTTTTGCCATTGTTGATGCTATCCTTTGCGAAAATCAACACCTGCGTTGTCGCCGTATGTTATTTCGGCCTCTTTGCCGCCGTTTAGAATCGACAGCCGGGCCGCCTCGGTCACCAGCTCATTGTATGAGCTGTTAGCAGGTGTCGCCATGATACCTTCCTCATCGAACTGTTTAATCAATTTCTGCCTGCGAGCCAATGCCTGTTTTTCCTCAACACCATCAGATGCTTCGATACATTTGCAGATATTTTTAAGGATATATTCAATCGAGCGATATCCGTATCCGACCGGCGTCAGTCCTTGGCCTCCAAGATCGACATACTTGAAGTAATCCGGGCTCGGCTCGGAATAATATGTGTCGCCGGGTTCACTGCCCTTATTAATATAGCAATGCTCGATGCCGCGGTACTGGTCGTTGTGTACAAGCATTCCACTCTTGTCGTCACCCCGGCAGTACATGCGAATGCCCTGGAAATTGCCGCCGGGGCCGTCGTCCGGATAGCCCATTATATTTGTTACGTGCAGGCACGCATCGTTTTCCCATATAACACGGGCGTCGGTCCACAGGTAGCCTTCTTTTCCGTTGGGGTAGGCATCTTTTATGCCGTAAACACTGACCGCCTTAGGCAGCAGTCCCGTGATAAAATGCACCTGGTCCACATAATGGCAGCCGACGTAAGTGAACATGTCGGAATTCTCTACGGTGCACCAGTTCTGGAAATTTGAATGTCGGTAGTAATAAGGCTCATTCATTTCCGCATGACCGATACGAAATTCGCCGAATTTACCTTCTCTATAGAGCCGGCGGGCCATCAAGGCACGATCGTCAAGACGCTTATGATATTCCACGGCTACGACAAGCCCCTTTTCATATGCAATTTTCTCTATCTCGATAGCCTGTGAATATTTCAACACTAACGGCTTGACACAACAGACATGCTGATCGGCGGCCAGGGCAGCCTGAATTACCGGATAATGGACCTGGTCAGGTACAGCAATGATAACAATATTGCCTTTGGGCATTTTTTCTATTACTTCTTTGAACAGGTCGGGGAAGTTCTGCTGTGGGTCGGTCTTGACGGAAGGGTACGCCGTGAAACTGTGGCCGCCAAATGCTTTTTTGAGCATCTGGTCTTGTGAGAGCGCTTTGAGCGGTGTGCTATTTAACGCACAGACGCTGACTTCGCCCACGATACCAAGTCGCTGTGCCTGATAAACTGAGGGCAGAATCTGCACCTGTGTTATCATCCCGCCGCCGACAATACAAATTTGAGGTTTTTCATTCATTTCGGAACCAAATCATTAGCACCAAAAGGCCTGTTTGTCAAAACAAATTTGTTTGCTTATTACAGCGACATCCGGTAAAAAGATATGATATAGTTGACACAGTCGTACAGAATGGAGGCGCAATGGTTAATTTTCGTAGATATATCGAGGTGGTGACAATCCTGAGCTGTTTTTATGTCGCATCGGTTACAGCCAAGCAGGTCATACCAGACTCTTCAACGGTTCTTAGAACACTCGACAAGAGCCATCCACGTCTAATGCTCAAGGATAAAGAACTTCAACGTCTTAAAGAGCTGTACACTGAAGATAAGGTTTTGCAAAAGTGCATCGAAGACGTTCTCAAAGAAGCAGAGGATTGTGCTGGTAAACCTATGCTTACCTATAGGAAGATAGGCCCGCGGCTTCTTAGCGTCAGCAGGGAATGTCTGCATCGTATTTATGCTCTGGCTCTTGCATACAGATGGACAGGTGAGGAAAAATACGCCGACAAAGCCGTCGATAACATGCTGACAGTCTGTTTGTTCAAAGACTGGAATCCATCCCACTTTCTCGATACGGCTGAAATGTCCCATGCCGTCGGTCTTGGTTATGACTGGTTGTATTCCTATATGGATTCCGAGACACGGGAAAAAGTTAAAGCCGGCCTTATCAAAAACGGTCTGGAGCCGGGGCTGACTGCTTATAAGAAGAGTGGGTGGATTCGGAGCGAACACAACTGGAACCAGGTTTGCAACGGAGGACTGATAGTTGGTTCGCTGTCGATTGCCGAGTCGAACCCGCAATACGCCGAGCAGATTGTCGCTGCCGCCGTTCGGTCATTACCTCGCGCCATTAAAAGTTACGGCCCCGATGGAGCATGGGGAGAAGGACCCGGTTACTGGAGTTACGCTACTCATTACACCGCGTATGGACTTGCGGCGCTGCAGAGCGCTCTTGGTACTGACTTTGGCTTATTACAAATCAAAGGCTTGGCTGAAGCGGGAGATTTTCCAATCTATACTACCGGTCCGACCGGATATTATTTGAACCTTGCTGACGTTGGGGAAAAAAGTTCCAGAAGAACGTTGCCGTGCCTTTTCTGGCTGGCTCGCACGTTTGATAAGCCATTCTATGCCCACGATGAACGGGCTATGCTTGCAAAATACAGAGCCAGCCCCCAGCACGTGGTTTGGTACATGCCGGAGCCAGCCGGAAAACTACCATCAAGAGACCTTGACTGTTATTTCCGTGGACCGGTGGAAGTAGCCGTATTTCGAAGCGCATGGGATGACCCGCAGTCGCTTTGGGCGGGCATTAAGGCCGGCTATAACCAGGTCAATCACGGGCATCTGGATTTGGGCAATTTCGAACTGGATGCCCTGGGGGTGCGATGGGTTCGTGACCTCGGTTCTGACAACTATAATCTTCCCGGCTACTGGGACAAAAAAAGAGGCGGCGAGCGTTGGAGTTATTATCGTTTGAATTCGAAAAGTCATAGCGTGCCGCTGCTGGGCGGCGAAGATCAGGACCCAATGGCGACATCGAAGTTCATCAAATTCGAATCAAAGAAAAACTCGGCTTTCGCCCTGATTGATTTGACGAGTGCTTATGAGAAGTTTGCTAAGAAGGCCACACGAGGACTCGCTCTGACCGAAGGCAGAAAAGCCGTCTTGGTTCAGGATGAATTCGAGATCGAAAAACCCTGTGAGCTTATCTGGGCAATTACAACGGATGCAGAAATCTCTCTGGAGAAGGAACGAACAGCGAAACTAACCATTGACGGTAAAAAACTCGTGGCAAATGTGATATCGCCTAATAATGCTGTGTTTACGATCGAGTCTGCAGAACAGAAACCGCCCCAGAAAACAAATAAAGCAGTCAAACGGTTGCTGATGCGATTGTCGAACGCGGATGGCAGCGTTAGAGTAGCGGTACTGCTTTCACCCGTATGGAAAAAGGGATACGCCAGTTCCATCCCGTTAAAACCGCTGGCAGAATGGTAAACCAAGTAAACACATCAAAAGATGTCGTGACAGGAGATCACAAATGAGAAGTAGAATAAATGATACAGACAAAACAATAGTTATTGGTATATCGTTGCTTGTGCTCGGATTATTGCTCCCGATACAAGGTGCCGAAGAGAAGAAGCCGCAGCTCTGCCAGGGCAATTATCAAACCGAAGAAGAGGCGAAAGAGCAGCTCGCAAAATTTGCCAAAACATATGCCACGCTGGGGCAATGGAAGGCAAGGGCCGAGCGTATTCGCGAGGGTATTCTTCGAGGGACCGAACTTTTACCATTGCCTGAAAAGTGCCCGCTCAAACCGATCATTCACAGCAAACGCCGATACGACGGCTATACAGTAGAAAATGCTGCTTTCGAGTCTTTGCCCGGCGTGTTCGTTACGGGGAACCTTTATCGTCCCCTGGAAGGTGAAGGGCCTTTTGCCGCGGTGCTTTGTCCGCACGGCCATTTTGATAACGGGCGGCTTCGACCGGATATGCAAAAACGATGTGCTACACTTGCTCGTATGGGAGCAGTCGTATTCGCTTATGATATGGTAGGATACGGCGAATGGAAAAACGCCGACTGGCAGCACAACCGGCCTAAGGTTTTGAAATTGCAGTTGTGGGACAGTATTCGTGCCGTGGAGTTTTTAACGTCCCTTAAATATGTGGATACCGAGCGAATTGGAGTTACGGGGGCTTCGGGTGGAGGAACGCAGACTTTTATGCTCACTGCAGTTGATGACCGCATAGCCGTATCTATCCCAACGGTCATGGTATCTGCCCACTTTTTTGGCGGCTGCAACTGTGAAAGCGGCATGCCCGTCCATAAAAGTGATACACACGAGACTAATAATGTCGAAATCGCTGCTCTGGCGGCGCCCCGACCTCTAATGCTTATCTCTGACGGCAAGGACTGGACCAAAAATACGCCTAATGTGGAGTACCCTTATATCCGGAACATCTATCGCCTCTACGGAGCACAGGATAACGTCGAGTATCTGCACCTTCCCAATGAGGGACACGATTACGGAATCTCAAAACGTATCGGAGCCTATAAGTTTTTTGCGAAACACTTGAAGCTTTCACTCGATAAAGTTACCGGGCCGGATGGTTCGATTGACGAAAGCTTTGTCGTGATTGAAAAGATGGAGGACATGTTCGTTTTCAACGCCGAGCATCCCAGGCCGGCTTATGCTGTTAAGCCTGATGTGAAAGAGCTGCCGTGGGATTAGACATATTTATGCCGGGCCAAGCTGTTTACTGATTGCTTTGCGGTAGCCGATGACGTTGATACTCATGTCCGGTAGGACTTCGACAATGGCGTATGAGTTGTTTTCCGGGCCGGGACCTTCGACCATTGCTTTTAAAGTATAATAATGAATCCCTTCTATCAGACTATAACTTCCATCATGATGATGGCCCTGTAACACGGCTAAAACCTTGCCCGATTGTTCAAGGACCTGACGCACATCGGAAGCATTTTTAACATAGACTGAGCCGGTGCCGTCCAATAGCTGGTGGATTATAACAATAACAGGTTTATGTGTCGTATCCAGGTCCCGCTTGAGCCACTTCAATTCAGTTGGGGGGATATTAGCGTCGGTCCAGTCAAAGTTGCCGTGGTCGTAATCTGTCCCATCCGATTTATAGTTAGCGTCAAGGACTACAAGATGAAAGTCATTGAAATCAAACGAGTAATAGTTTTTGCTGGGATCTATGTCTGTATTTTCAATATTGGTCAGAAATTGCTTTTTTGAAAGACTATCAGTATCGTGGTTGCCGAGTACATGGTATGTTGGGCCATCGAATTTGTGAAACACCCTCTCGATAGCCTTTAGATACGACAGGGTTTTGTTCTCGATGGGAGAAGAATCTTGGTCTTTGAAATCACCAAGCTCCACGAGAAAATCGACCTTTTGGGCGTTCATCGCATCGATACATTCACCAAGCTTCCTGAGTGATTCGCGATAATAGCGTGTGCCGTTAGTATCGGCGTCGGCGTAGTGACAGTCAGTAACGATGCCGAATCTTACAGTTCTTGTTCTACGATTACGACTGGCTGGGTCAGAGCAGGAAAACTGCGTTAAGGTCAGGCCGGCGAGTGCTGCCGCCGATGACTTCAAAAAAATCCGTCGATTGATTATCCATTTCTGCTTATGGAATGTTTTATCTATCGTGCAGTTTTTCAAAATATAAATGCTTTTACTTGAATCAGGACGTTTCAGGAAGACGGCTCCTGCAGCTCCTGTACTTTCGGCAGGTCTTTGAGTGTATTTAATCCGAAAACTTCGAGGAACTTTTTTGTAGTTCCGTACAGCATTGGTCTGCCTAAAACTTCTGCTCGACCGACTATCTTGACTAATCCTTTATAACTGAGAGATCGAATAACCTCACCGACCGCAACGCCGCGGATGGCTTCGATGTCCGCACGCATGACCGGCTGCTTATATGCGATAATAGCAAGCGTTTCCATGGCAGCGGGACTCAGTTTATTGTCGCTGCGGGCGCGAAGCAGCTTCTTAAGCCAGTGATTGTAGGGACTCAGTGTAAGCATCTGGTTCCCGCCGGCGATTTGCTCTATTCTAAAGGCGTTATTGTTTGACTGATACTTGTCGTTCAAATTCTTAATGTGCTGGCGAACTTGTTTTGAGCTGGTTTCGACGATACTTGCCAGCCGGGCATCGGTCAAAGGCTCGTCACTGGCGAACAAAACCGCCTCGATAACCGACTCGACTGTGGTAGTAATCTCCTCATCCACCTGAGACATGCCAGGCTGCTCATCATCCGGCAGTTGAGGCTTGTCATCCTCCACGTCCTGTTCTTCTTGTACGTCTTCGGCTTCCAGGACATCTTGCTCCTGCTGTACTTCTTCCGCTTCAAGAACGTCCTGTTGTACTTCCTGTGTTTTTGTAGCTTCCTGCACGTCCTCGAATTCCTGTATGTCTTCTACTTGTTGGCTTTTATCTGTCATATGTTCTTCCAATGAAACGGGTCAGCATCTTTTTTACTTATGCTAATTTTTACCGTTTTTATCTGTTTTTGCAACTGTTTGGCGAAATTTTTTAAAATAAACCGCTCCGAAACGGTATGGCTCAAGCAGATACAGCTTAGTCCTGCCTCCTGAGCGGCCAATGCCTGGTGATGCTTCAACTCTCCGGTCAGATATAAATCGGCCTTTTCTGCAATTACCAAATTAATTATTGTGCCGCAAGTACCGGCACAAACCGCAGCACGCCTAACAAGTCGATTCTGATCCCCTATCAGGCCGACCGCTTTTGCGCCGGTCACCTTTTTTATCCTTTTTATAATCTGTGGAATTCGGACAGGCTTTGCTAATTCCCCAAACCGGCCCAGACCGAACGGCATCTCAGTATCATGCAGCTTGAAAATGTCAAACGCCGGAGTTTCGTATGGATGTGCCTTTAGCATCGCCGTTACGACCTCGTTGAGTTTTCCTGCCGGCACAATCGTCTCGAAACGTATCTCTTCAACCTTTTCAATCTTGCCTTTCCTGCCGATTGCCGGTTTTGCGCCCTCGTGCGGCAGGAAAGTGCCTGTACCCTCAGCGCCAAAACCGCAGTGGCTGTAGTTTCCGATTGCTCCCGCCCCGGCGGCAAAAACAGCATTTGAGACTTTCGCCGCTGATTTGATGGGGACAAAGATGACGAGTTTATAATTGTCACCCGCTGGATTTGCCACGTAATCTCCAATCGGTTTACTATTAACTATGCCGATGATCTCGGCGAGGCCGTCGTTTACTCCTCCAACAGCCGAATCCAGTGCTGTGTGTATCGAAAAAACTGCGATACCTGAATGAATCAAATCATACACAACACCGGTCGGACCTTCGGCAGTGACTTTCTTAAGCCCATCCCAAATCACCGGATGATAGCTGACAATCAAGTCCGTCTTTAGTTTTTTTGCCTCAGCAGCAACATTGTGCGTAACGTCTATTGTCAGCAGAATGTTTCTGACGTCCTTCTGTGCATCGCCAATCAATAATCCTACATTGTCCCAATCCTGCGCCAGCTTTAGCGGGATTATTTCTTCGATTTTATGAGCAATTTCTTTTACTTTCATTTATCTTCCCTGCACTCTTCTTTCACAAGCTTTTCGAAGCTCTTATGCAGCTTTTTGGTAATAGGCCCGACCTGGCTGTCGCCGACCGTATGTTTCTCTACCTTTGTTATCGGCATTACCTGCATGATAACATTCGTTAGAAAAATCTCGTCGGCGCCGAGCAAATCATCAATAGTGAGATCTTTCTCGGTGAGTTTAATTGAATTCTGCAAGGCAATCTGGCAAACGGCCTTTCTTGCTACACCTGGAAGAACAGGCGTATTAGTGGGCGGTGTAAAGAGTTCCGAATCTTTGACCAGAAAAACATTACTAATGCAGCCCTCAGCCAGGCGATTATCCAACGTAAACCAGATTGCCTCGGCCGCTCTTTTCTGATGTGCCAGATTCAGTGCAATCATACGCGAGAAATAGCTCGTTGTCTTCCGCCCGGAAGCCGGATCAATCGGATTCTGCTTGAACGGGCACAACACAACCATCACACCCTTTTTGTAATATTCAGGTGGATAAGACCGCAGTTCTGCTGCAGTGATAAGAAGGGTCGATTTATGCTGCTCTTCCAATTCGGACATCGGCCCATTAGTGAGCGTCAAGCGCAGCCGCGCATCGGTCAGTTTATTTGCGTGCAATAATTTGGCTATTGCCTCGGTGATATATTCCTTGTTATAGGGATTATTTATCGATAAGACATCGGCACTAGCAAACAGCCTGTCCAGATGATCCTTCAGTGCAAAAACCACACCATTGTGGCTGCGCATGGTCTCGAATAGTCCCGCTCCATACAGAAATCCGCTGTCGGTGACGGATATACATGCCTTGTTGATATCAACTAATTTGTCATTAAGAAAAACTTGTTCCATCCGGAGTTTTTTCCAAATAATCGGATTTAGTACTCGTCCTTTTTATTTCGACTATTAGCCGTTTACTTTTTTGCGTTGCTGTTATTCCTGCGAGCAATGCTCTTGCTTTTGTAATCGTCTCGGCCCACTCAGCTTCCGGGTCGGAATCCGCAACGATACCGCCTCCTGTTTGAGCGTAGGCCTTTCGGTCTTTAATAATAATCGTTCGTATCGCAATATTCAAGCCTGCACTGCCGTCAATCCCGATAAAACCGATGCTGCCTGTATATACGTTTCTTGTTGTCGGCTCGGTTTCATCGATGATTTCCATAGAGCGGATTTTCGGTGCACCTGTGATTGAACCGCCGGGAAACATGGCCTTGATAATATCGCAAAACGTTATTTCCTCGCGAAGCCGTCCGGCAATAGTTGCCACGGCATGGAATACCGTCGGATATGTTTCAATCGTTCTGGGCTGAATCACCGACCTTGTTCCCGGCCGGCAGATTTTGGCAACATCGTTACGTTCCAGGTCGATAATCATATTTAGCTCAGCCTGTTCTTTTTCACAGTCGAGAAGCTCTTTGTAATTCCGGGCGTTGATTTGTTT
>JAFGPJ010000261.1 GCA_016936275.1 Sedimentisphaerales bacterium | reverse complement strand
GGCGTCTTGTATAGAGGTTCCTGAACAATTACCGGCGGCTCGGTCGGATGAGCGATTTTTTTCATGGCCTCGTCAAAATCAAAGGGCTTGTCATGTGCATTTTCATGACATCCGAGACAGGTCTGGCGTGTCACTTCCTTGAGGCCGGCGGCTTTTGCCGCACGGGGGTCTCTCATTATCGCTTCCGGATAATAATTGCTGCCGGCGCCGTGACATGCCTCGCATCCGACGCCTTCGTACAAAGAAAATGATTCTATCGCACCTTTTGCGGGCTGATGAAAAGCAGTCGTATGGCATTTCAAACAAGCCATGCTGGTTTGTGGGGCATCTTTCAAATCCTGCTCTTTCGCAATTTCGTATGCCCGGTCACTTGCTAATACAGCGTATGCACTTGCATGAGCGCTCAAACGCCATTTACTGAATTGATAACCCATCATCGCGCCTTTATGGCAGGCTGCACAGGTGTGGGTCCCGATATATCTGCCTTCGCCTTTTTCGGAATCTGTCACATCCTGTAATTGCGACATAGATCCAATCTTGAAATCTTTGGGAGTCGGATGGGCAATGTCAGACATGGCCTTCGCGATATCAAGCTTGGGCAATTTGTGAACGGCAACGTGAGAACCTTTTACCTGATGACACCCCATACAATCATTCATGGTCGGCATCATCAGACCTGCTTTTTCCGCTGCCTGGCGATCCATCATGATGGCCACATCCATGTACTCGCTGCCCGGGCCGTGGCATTTTTCGCATTGCACCCCGTCTTGATAGAAAAATGTCTCGTCTTTTTCCCATTCCTCCGCGTGTGCACCGGTCGCGTGGCAGCCGAGACACATTGGCGATTCCTGTGGCTCCTGTGGTATACCGCTAAGTTCGGCGATCTTTTTTGCTTCCGGTTTTGACAGGACGGCATACGCCCGGGCGTGCTTGGAAGCCAGCCATTTGCTGAACTGGTGCCCCATACCCTTGCCCTGATGGCAACTTGCACAGACCTGTACCCCAACATAAACCGGATGCTTTTGGCCTCCTTCATGGGCCCATGTTGTAAATGTACAAGTCGCTGCAATAATAAGAATTAGTAGATAATTCCGCATTTTATAGCTCCAGCTCATTTCATAATCCCTGGATCACGGTTAAAATTTGATTTGAATCCACATTTTCAAGTTTTGTGCTCTGCCTGTCCGGCCAGCGGATTTCCACGGTATCGGCTTTTTTGCTTTTTCCGAGACCGAAATGGCATCTCGAATCGGCCTGCGAAAGATAGCCGGTCACCGGAATCAGGTCGCGAATTTGTTTGAGCGACCCGGCAGTTACAGTGATACGTGCTCCAATCGCATCGCTTTTACCTCCCGGCAATCGTGCCTGGACGGTCAGCCAGTTGTTTTTATTGCCGCCGTCGTTTCGCAGAAGCCTTGGAGAATCATTCAGGTTGATTACCAGCAAATCAAGGTCTCCATCATTGTCGAAATCGCCGTAAGTGGCACCTCGTCCGACGTATTTTTCTTTGAAGTAAGGACCAGATTTAACCGCGACGTCCACAAAGTTTCCTGAGCCGTCATTTCGCATGAGCACATCTTCTTCCGTATATTCATGATGGGCGTTGCCGTTGGCAACGAAGATATCCAAAAACCCGTCGCAGTCATAATCAAACAGCACTCCGCCCCATCCGGTATACTGACCGCATACGACAGCAAGGTTGGCCGGTTCCGTTCGGTCTTCGAAATAGTCCTTCCTGTTCATAAGAAGACAACCGTATCCCATGTCGGGAATGTAAATATCGAGCCAGCCGTCGCGATCTATATCGCCGACCGCCGGCCCCATTGAAGAGACACCCTGCCCTCCTTCGCCAAAAGCCAGTCCCATCGTAAGACCTTCGTTTTCAAATGTCCCTTTGCCGGTGTTTTTGAAATAGTAATTCTCCATCGCATCATTGGGAATGTATAGGTCGAGGAATCCATCGTTGTTAAGGTCTGTAAGTGTAGCGCTCATAGCCCGTCCGTTCGGCTGGAAAATTCCCGCTTCTTTGGTGACATCGGAAAAAGTTCCATCTCCGTTGTTACGATAGAGCGTGTCAGGCTGGCCCCTGTAGCTCAAGGGGCCGGGATAGCCCGCCGCCGCATAGTAAGAGCGAAACTTGCCGCTGTCATATTCGAGATAATTTGCGACGTAAACATCGAGATCGCCGTCACCGTCATAATCAAACCACGGCGCCGAAAGGCTCCAGTTGGGATTCGCCAGTCCTGACGATTTGGATATATCAGTAAAGGTCCCATCTCCATTATTGCGGTAAAAAACGTTAGGACCGTAATTCAGGACATAAAGATCAAGATCGCCGTCTTCGTCAAAATCCGCCGCTGAGCAGCCGAATCCAAAACCTTTATCCCCGACGCCTGCATTTTCGGTTACATCACTGAATGTTCCATCCTTATTATTTCGATATAGTGAATTGGTTAGTTTGTCCCTAAGATTCCGACCACGATTATCATTGACGGTTTTCAGCCAGCAGCCGTTGATAAAGTAAATGTCAAGCCAGCCGTCTCCGTTGTAATCGAAAAACATTGCTCCGGCACCGGTTCCCTCGACGATGTTGCTAAGCTCAAAATCGCCAAAGCTATGCTTGAAATTGATGCCGGCTTGTTTTGTAACATCAGTAAAAACCGGCAGAGTTTGCTCTGCACCGTTGACGATTGAAACCTGAAATATCAGCACAAAAATAAAGATTCTCCACAAATTCACTAATTAACTCCTCCACTGTCTTGTTTGGATTCTTTTAAGTCGTCTATGTCCGGAATGCCATTCCATAAAGCTCCCATATCAATCCACTCAATAAAAGTTCTTTTCTCGTCCGCCGTTAAAGCCATGCTTTCGGTCGGTGGCATCTGCGGCACATTTTGCTCAGAAAATGTATCGTCCCACGGCCTTGATGTGTTTCGTCCAAATATATGCCATGTAAGCGGACTCGTTCGAGCCCTGCCCGGATGGACATATTTCCCATAGCCGGATTTTTCTGATGAGGTAAGAAGGCTCTCATAACTTCGATTGAAGCCGGCTTCCTTGTCGGCGTCAGCAGAAGAACCGTCAGCAAGATAAAAATTAGAGTCAGCTTTGCCGTGACATTGGATGCACTTTTTTGAGATAATCGGCATAACATCTCGCCGGAAATCGACCGTTCGCCTTTGTTTGACAGGTAAGTTAAGTTTGATGGAAGGATTAGTAACAGCTTTGACCAGGACATTCTCCGGTGTAAGCTCGCCATCTTCATGACACCCTATGCACCCCCTCGGTTCATGATTTTTAGCCCAGATCCAGCCGCAGCTTCGCAGGGCCATACCATCAGAATCTAATGTTTGAAGCTCAATAGGTGTGTTGGCGGGTATTTCGATATTGAAAGAGCCATCCTGTTCGATGTCTATCTCGCCGAGAATTCGCCGCTGTACAACAGGAGCGGTTCGGTCGCGAGAACCATCTGAGGTATGGATATCCGGATAACCTTCAAGGACACGAAGTCTTTTGGCAGTTCCGCGGGGCATCCACTCCGGCTTGGCAAGGTCGGAGATATAAACATCTAAACAATAAAGTTTGCCGTTTGGATCCTTCTCTGTTACCACACTTGAGCGCCCATCCGGTTCGGGGCGGGGATGTAAAATCTTCGCCTGTATGTCATGATAATCAGGGCTGTCGAAAATCTTCTCACATTTTCCGCTGTACCGTAAGGCATCCTGTGGTGAAGGATCAAGACGGTAAACGCCGTACGTATCAGCATCATTTAACGATCTTCGAGACACAAGGAGACTTCCATCGGGTAGCGGTGAAGGAGAGTGGAATAAGCCATCTGATTCCTGCGTGATTTGCCTGTAAGAATGAAGCGGTCTTTGTAGAAGAGTTGAACCGACGCTGCCTGCTCTGTCCCATCGAAGCTTATCAGATTCTATATAGACAACCAGGCCTTTTGAAGTCGTGCACGGCATACATTTAATTTTCCTGCTCTTATCGGCGTGAAACAATGCATAATCCGCACCGTCGATGTTGATCCCGAACAGAGAAATGCATCCGAGGAGTTCCGGTCTGAGCATGGTTCGATGCCGGCTTGCGAACAGCAGACGCCCGTCGGACATAATAAACGGATCCATATTGTCAGACAGATT